>JAFOMB010000239.1 GCA_017419065.1 Erysipelotrichaceae bacterium
ATATCACAGGGATCAGAAGAAGACTGTCCCTTCTACAGAGGCCTTTTCAGCGATCTTCTTCCCATTCTTATAGGAGTACAGTACGGCAGAATCCCGTGTCAGAGCTTCATAGTAGTTTTCCGCATCCAGGACGATGAAGCTGGCCGGCTTCCCTGTTTCAATACCATAGCGGTCTGAAATATGCAGGGTCTTTGCGGCATTCGTACTGATCAGCTTATAGGAGTCCATGATCTCTTCATACCCCATCATCTGACAGACATGGAGTCCTAAGAACACCACATCTCTGAGAGAACCATTCCCCATCGGATACCATGGATCTCTGATATCGTCATGGCCGAAAGAGACGTTGATGCCTTCTGCCAGGAGTTCCTTGACTCTGGTGACACCTCTCCTCTTTGGATAGGTATCCATCCTTCCCTGTAAGTGAGTATTGACGAGAGGATTCGATACGAAGTTGATGCCGCTCATCTTCAGAAGTCTTACAAGACGGAGGAAGTAGGCGTTGTTGTAGGAATGCATCGCTGTCGTATGGGAAGCCGTGACTCTGTCCTTCAATCCCAGTTCCAATGCTCTGGCTGCCACGGTCTCAAGACCCCTTGAGGCCTCATCATCAATCTCATCGCAGTGGACATCGACCAGTTTTCCCTTTTCCGCAGCCAGTTTCAAGGCGAAATCCAGAGACTCTACCGAGTACTCCCTCGTAAATTCAAAATGCGGGATAGCACCGACGGCGTCCGCTCCCATATCGACCGCATCGATCAGCAGCTGTTTCCCATTCGGATAAGAGAGTATCCCTTCCTGCGGGAACGCAACGATCTGTATCTCCATATAGTCTTTCAGTTCTTCGCGCAGTTCGATCATGGCCTTCATAGCCGTCAGAGTCGGATCGGTGATATCGACATGAGTACGGATGAACTGTATCCCGTTGGCCGCATACATCCTCACGACCCTGTTCACTCTCTCCCGGATATCTTCCCGGCTCAGTTTTTCTTTTCTCTTACTCCAGCATTCGATCCCTTCAAACAGCGTTCCCGACATATTCCAGACAGGATCTCCGGCCGTCAGACAGGTATCGAGATGGACATGCGATTCAATAAACGGCGGAAGAAGAAGCTTTCCTTTCAGATCCAGGACTTCTTCTCCCTCTCTGACATCCAGTTTTCCGATCTCTTTGAATAGACCGTCTTCAATACGGATATCTTTCCATTCCTTAGTATTTTCAATACAGGCATTCTTTATCAGCATCACGCTTCCTCCTCTATGTCTGAGTAACGATCCTTCCGGACTGCAGGTATGAGATCAAAGTACTCTCTTCCGTACATACAGATACAGAAAGAGTACCATGAAGAGTTCTCCGAACATACTGATGAAGAAGATCAGATCGGCATTCCCGGTGGCAGGTCCTAAAGCTGAGAAGACAAACATCAGGAATCCCGACAGGAAGAGGAAAGGCGTCTTCTGTCTGATCCATACGATCACCCCGATGATCATCATCGGGATGACAGTGCCGAACGACAGGATCCTGCTGATGAGTTCTGCCCAGGCAGGTGTCGCTTCTCCTGATACATAGCGGATCACGCCGGCGATCTCTTTGAGTTCCAGGACCGTTGAGAATCCCTCGGCTGCCCCGGCGATCATGAGCACCGCTGTAAAGATCCACAGGATGCGCATAACAGAACCTCTGAGTCCCAGGGCATAGCCGCAGACCGGAAACAGAAGCGGTATCAGGATCCCATGGGCGATGAAGCGGACAGGACTGATCATCCCGAGCAGCCCGGTCTCCAGGACAGATCCCACACCGATAATGAGGGCATCCAGTATCAGTCCCAGTGTCACCAGGAATGTCAGAAGGGCGATCGTCTGCCTTTCTCTTCGATAGTGCATAAATAACAATACCGCGATCACTGCCTCAAGGACCACGATGGTCCATATGGCAGACGGACAGATATTCATCAACAGTTCACGCATAGACTACCTCCGGTGTTTTTATGATTTCCATATTCAGTATTTCTATCACTATTATACAGTCCATGAGTATTCTCCCATTCATGATCTGTCTCAGCTTTCTGTATAATGAAGATGAAGAAACAGGAAAACAGCCCATCAATACTGCTTGATCAAACAGGAGGCACACTATGAAAAAACTGGTTTTCTTTACCGACAAGCTCACCGGAAGGAAAGAGCTCGAAGAAGAAGCGACAGCGAAGATGTTCCGGGAACTCGAAGAGGACTACGGTGTCAAACTGACCGTCGTCGACATCCCGCCGATGTCCTGGATAGAATTCGGGAATTATGCGGATATCCTGGATTCTAAAGGACCGGATGCCCTGGAAGAATTCCCGGAAGCCATGGAAGAAGTGAAGGATGCGGACTACCTCTTCACATCCTATATCGGCGTATCCTCCCGGATGATCGAAGCTGCCCCGGACCTGAAGTTCATCGGTGTCGCCCGGGTGGAACCGAAGTCTGTCAACCTCTCTGCCGCAAAGGCCCGGAACATCCCGGTCTCTTCCGCAAAGACGAGGATCGACGATGTCACAGCCGACTATACCGTCGGACTCCTCTTATGTGAAGTGAAGAACTTTGCGCGCCGGGACCTCGTACATATGGGGCATTGGCTACCGGAAGGTTCCTTCCCTCTCAACAACTCCCGCAACCGCCGTTTTAAACACAAGCGCGCGGGGATCGTCGGCCTGACTCCGATCGGCGTCGAAGTCGCCCGGAGACTCAAGGGCTTCGGCGTGGAACTTGTCGCCTGTGATTCCGAAGGACGGACCTGCGAAGAACTCGGTGTCAGAATGATCCCGCTTGAAGAGCTGATGGCCACCTCAGACTTCGTGATCCTGGAAGAATTCCTGAATGAGAAGACTGCCGGCATGATCACCAAAGACCTCATCGATTCCATGAAGAGTACAGCCTTCTTCGTCAATACCGCCTATGCGCGTCTCGTCGATGAAAAAGCCCTGCTTTCCGCTCTGCAGGAACACCGTATCATGGGAGCGGCGATCGACTGCTTCATGGAGAAACCGATCCCGGATGACAGTCCGTACTACCAGCTTGACAATGCCACTGTCACCCCTGCATTGGCACAGGATTCTGTAGACAAGGCAGAGATCTCCTTCGACATCCTCATCGAAGATCTGAAGCGTTTCATCGACGGTCGTGAACTGCTGAACCGGGCTGCCTGATCAGCTGTCACTGACTCTATTAAGAAGAAAGATCCCGTTAAACAGGATCTTTTTTGTGTTACCGGGAAGATATCTTCTTCCTATTCGTGCAGGTTGTCCAGGAACTCTTCGAAGCTGTC
>JAFOMB010000240.1 GCA_017419065.1 Erysipelotrichaceae bacterium
ACCGCTTCATCGATCTCCCGGATCCTCTTGAAATTGAGAGCCGGCTGTTCCCTGTATTCGCCGTGTACCGTCCCGATCGAGACAGCTAAAAGATCGACACCGGTCGCCTCCTGGAACTTCACGGCGGTATCCAGTTCCGTATAGATGTTGCCGCTGGAGCCGATATGCCCTGTGACGTGGCCTATCTCTGCTTCCAGCAGTGTATCCGTCGCGTCGGCGATCTTCTTGACTGCTCTCGTGATCTCGACATTTTCATCAAACGGTTTCATGGAAGCATCGATCATGACGGAAGTAGCACCGAACTGAATCGCTCTGGCACAGCCTTCGATGCTGCGGCAGTGATCCAGATGGATCGCCACCGGGATGTCCGTCATATCGGCCCTGGTGAGGATATACTGATAGAATGCCTTCAGTTCTGCCTTGGACATGTAGAGGAAACCCAGGTTCGGATCGCAATAGTCGCAAAGCTGTATGATGACCGGGGTGCGCATAGCCTCTGCCGCATCGAGGATGACGGCGGCCGAGTTGATGTCGTGGGCGTTGAATGCTCCAATGCCCCAGTGCTCTTTCTTTGCTTCCTGAACGATCTTTCTGAGATCAGAGCCTGTACAGCGCATAGTGCCTCCTTAAGCCATTACGAAAAGGCTTTTTCTGTTATAGATGAGTTTGTATTGTTTAGATTATTCGTCTGCCTTCATAGCCGGGCAGTCCATGACATTGACCTTGGCATCCTGTGGGATGACCTGGAGATAGACATTGACACCCTTGGAGACCAGATAGCGGAATTCATCACGCTGTGCCTTTGACGCATAGGTCGGGCAGGCCGGCTTCATCTGGAGCTTGTCCGGTCCGTTGCCCATGTTGCCGACACAGATGTTCTTGATGCCGACACCCGCATCGACCATCTTGACGTATGGTGTAGGGGTCGCACAGAGAATGAAAGCGCGGTAGGTCGGATGAGCTTCGACCTTCTTCATCTTTTCAACAGCGGTCGCTGTATCCCAGACTTTGACATTGGTTCCTGCCGGAGCGGCGGAGACAAAGACACGGGAGAGGAAGTCATTGTGAGCGATGTCGTCATCAATGACATAGATCCTGTTGACGCCGTCGATATGAGCCCACTGAGAGGCTGTCTGGCCATGGATGAGTTTTTCGTCGATTCTGCAGATTCCGATAGACATAGTGATATCCCCTTTCTAAAAGATATTCTTCTGTATTGGAGCCGGTCAGTCGATGACCGGCTTGATGCCTTTCTTCATGAGATACTTGATCCTCCACTCAGAAGTGAAGTACTTGATGATCTGGTCTGACTTGATGAATAAGAAACAGACCCAGAACGGGAGATTGGTCTTGTACAGGACGAACCAGCTGATCGGTACTGTCCATAACCAGACGAAGAGAACGTCGTTGAGGAAACAGAAACGGACATCTCCGGATCCCCTGAGGATACCGCTGAGATCCATGCACATACGGGCACGGAAGGCTTCGATGATCATGCCGGCCCAGAAGACAGAGCGGACGACCGCGTTGTATTCCGGGGTGATGTCATAGAAGACAGGGACCAGGAAGGAGACAGAGAAGATGGCTACGACGTTGAAGGCCGAGATGCCAAGTCCCAGTTTCTTTAAGGACTTGAATAAAGGTTCGAGTGGATCGCCGTTTCCGATGGCGTTGCCGGTGAGAATGCTGGCAGCCGAGATAGCGCCGCCCATGAAGACGAAGCACACCTGGCCAAAGAGGCTGTAGGTACTGTAGGCGAACTGTTTATCCAGTGATAATCCGGCCACTAGGGAGAGGACGATGGAATCCCCGAAGGTCCATAAGAATTCCGAAGCGGAGACCGGGATCGATGTCTTGATGAAAGTCCCGAACTGATCGAATTTCAGTTTCAGGAAGCTGCTGAAACGGAAGCAGAGTTCTTTGATTCTAAAGCGCAGATTGAGGATGACCAGGGCGCATTCCACGATCCTGGCGATGACGGTAGCTAAAGCAGCGCCTTCATATTCCATACGCGGGAAACCGAGGTTTCCGAAGATGAAGCACCAGTTTAAGAAGGCGTTGACCACGAAGGCCACTAAAGAGAAGACCATGGCGTCT
>JAFOMB010000031.1 GCA_017419065.1 Erysipelotrichaceae bacterium
AGTTCGTGAAACAGGTTATGACTACACCGTTGAAGAACCGGAGAACTTCCAGTATCGCTGGGACCTGACTGCTGATGTCTACCATCCGATGGTAATCAATGGTACGCCGACTGTTCTGATCGAAGTACAGGACACGACAGGATTACCTGCTTCTGTAACCGGACTTGGCAATAATAAGACTATTACTGTTGATGGAGTGGCCTACTACAAATTCAATAATAAGCTGTATGTTGCAAGAGCCGGCATGAACCTCTTAGAGGCAACCAATGACCGTCGAAGCAATCTCTTCATCAATAAAGTAGTCAACGAAACAGATGCACCGGCTGATGATCTCTTCCCATTCGAGATCACACTGAGAAACCCGAACGATCCGCTTCCTACAGAAGAAGGCTATGATGATTACTATCATACATTCTGGTTCTATGTATCTACAGCACAGAATGATACAAGCACGATGATCATTGATGATCTGACGCTCAGTGATAACATCAGCGCAGAAATCGATAAGCTCAGAACAGACAATACCAATATCACAGATATCGTCTTACATGAAGCTGATACCGATCATCCATATCCGTATATCACTTACAACTACAGAGGTACTCCGAACCTCAAGAGAGCGGTCGACCTCGAACTGCATACCGGTACTGAAACAGTTGAAGTAGACGGTGAAGAAGTTACAAGAGAATACACTTACTATTCTTACTACACAGGTTACTACTGGTTTGATAACGGTGAAACAGTAACAATCAACATTAAGGACGGCTGGTATATCAACTTCAATAACGTCGGAAGAGATACTACATACACGATCGTAGAGCCGACTGATGATCTGCCGGATAACTACACATTCGTTTCAGCAGCGACCGATGCTGAAAACATGCAGGATCCAGATGCCGCTACTCCTGGTACAGTTACAGGTAATACGGTCACCGGTACGATCGACAAGTCGAACAGTGATTACAAGGCCACCTATACGAACAAGTATGAAGGTGTCTACTATGTATATCACTCTTCGAACAATGAAGTATACCGCTTCCCGATGGCTGTTGACGGTGTCAAAGTAACTTCCTTCGATATCTATGCGATGACAGCTGCCAACACGCTCTACGGCGGCTACTACACAGACTATGCCGGCAAGAGCACAGGCTATGATTCTGCAGCACTCACCTACGATGAAAACGGCAAGTCTGTAGATACCGGAACAAACGTCAAGGCCTACAGCTACCAGTACATCTCCGACAGCGGCAGAGCTGCCTGGGACAGTGCAGATGCCTACGATACGGTCGGTACCGCCGCTGTTCCTGTCAAGGATACGACGTACTACCTCAAGGAAGTTCCGAACAACTACCTGCTGCCGTATACACACTACACCTACTACAAGGAAGGCTTTAAGATTGCAGACATGCTGGCGATCACCGCTACCGATGATCTCAACTATGACAGGATCGGCTTCGTCATCGTCGCTGATGATAACGATGCGACAATGGTCGACTCTCTGACGATCAAAGCTGCCAACAGCTCTACTACAACGACTCTGACACCGAACAAGGTCTATAAGGCAAAAGGTGTCCTGGCCGGCTATCTCGGCTACTATGAGATGACCGAGTACATGAGCAATGCCAGTGTCGTCGTCAAGCAGTTCTGGACTACCTTTGACGGGATCACCGTCACAGGTACGACACAGCGTACACTGACATTCGGAGACGGTACGATCACCGGCCTCAAGAAGACCGATGCACCGGTTCAGCCTTAAGGGACGGAGGTAATCGAACATGAAAAGACAATGGAGTAATCCGCTGCTGTTTGTAAGAAAAGTGGAAGGCGGCGGAGCAGGAAACTGGACCGGCGACGGTTCCGGACAGAGCTCTCCGGATATCGCTCCTTTCGACTTCGAAACGTGGGGGATCGTCTTTGAAGATTTCCCTGCCATCTACGATGCAGACGGAAACGGAACAGGCGGAGAATGGTCAGACTATGTCAAATATATGACAGACAACGGATTCGCCGATTTCATCGATCCGTCAGAGGAACCGTGATCTAACTAACGATCTTATAGAATTGCGTGGGATGGTTTCTCACGCAATTCTCTTATTGAGACGATGAACAGAATCTTTGAGGTCAATTATGCCGGGATCCCGGTTCGTTATCGGTTCCGCAGGAATTCTACAGCGAGGTATTTTTCCGGTCACATCCGTCTTTCTGCATCCGATGTCTTTGACATCTCCATGGATGATGCATATTTTGGACGTTTCCGGAAGATCCATCCGGAGGATGTGGAAGATGACTATGTGGAATACAAAGGTCTGATCTATCTTACAGCGACTTTTCTTCTCCGGATGAACTGCTCCATCTTCCATGCGGTCTCCTTTATCTGGAAGGGAAAGGCCTGGCTGCTCTCAGGAAAAAGCGGCACCGGGAAGACGACACAGTATCAAAACTGGAAATCGCTGTTTCCGGAAGAGATACAGATGATCTCCGGAGACATGCCTCTTCTGGATCTCAGAAGCGGGAAGATCCTGGTTCATCCTTCTCCCTGGAACGGGAAGGAGGGCTATAAGGGCTCCTCTTCTGCGGAACTCGGAGGCATCATCTTTCTGGAACAGGGGAAGGAGAATCACTTCCGTCAAAGCAGTCTGAAGGAGAACATCTTTTCTCTCTTTCATCAGTTCTGCGCAGTTCCGAATGATGAAGAAGAGGTGACAAAACTCTCTTTCCTGATAGAGAGGATACTCCGGGAAGTGCCCTTATGGACCTATGTCAATGATGGAACAGCGGGTTCGACTCTGATCCTGAAAGAGGAGCTCTCCTCTTTCCTTCGAAAGGAGAGACAAGATGATCAAGACTAGACAGGGCGTCATCCTGACACATGTTTACGGAGAAGCCATCCTGGTGGCGGCCTATGAAGCCAGGGATACCTGTCCCTATGTGACTGTCCTGAACGAAGCCGGCGAGAGGATATGGAAGGATCTGGAGGAGGGGAAGGATGTTCCCTCTATCATCTGTCATCTGAAAGAAGTGTTCGATATCCCGGAGGATACGGATGTCGAAGAACTGGTCAAAGACTACATCCGACAGCTGGAAGAAAACGGCTATCTATACTGTGAGGAGGAAATATGAAGAAAACAGGAATACTGCTAATCATCGTGATGCTGCTGGCAGGAGCTGTCATCGCCGGTGTTTTTCTTCTGAATAAAAAAGAACCTGTAAAGGAAGATGATCCGATAGAAGAAACAACACCGGAGGTATCTCCCAACAGCGGTGTGACCGTCCAGGAAAACGAAGGGGATATCATCATCGAGATCCCGGAAGACATGGATTCCGATGGCTTCTGATACTCTTCTCTCAGAGGAAGAGATCCTCTTCCTCGATATCCTGAAGGAAACGATACACGATAGAACCCTCAAATACAGAGAGGACTACTTTCTTCATCTGAAGGAGATCCTTCATCTTTCGAGTTCTCATTATATCTTTCCACTGGTCTTAGATGCCTTATATCCCTTAAATAAAAAGGCGCTGGAGCCCTATCGGAAGACTGTGACAGAACAGACAGTGAAACAGGCAGGAAGGACAGCGTCCTTCCTTCTTCTCTATCAGAAGATGGATCAGGCAGGACTTTCTCCAACAGTCATGAAGGGGATCGTATGCCGGGATCTCTATCCGGAAGGGGAACTCAGGCCTTCTGTGGATGAAGATCTCCTCATCGATCCCGAAGACATATCCCTGTATCACGACTTTCTTCTCAAAGAAGGCTTTCTTCCTTCAAAAGACGGTCTCTCTTTGGAAGAAAACACCTATCTCCATAAAGGTTCCGGGCTCTGTCTGGAAGTCCACACTTCTCTCTTTCCTTCAAACGGAGAATCCTATGGGGAACTCAACAGTCTCTTTGACAGGAGCAGAACTGTCCTTATCAGGATACACGGTCTTGACATAAAGACCCTTGATCATACAGAACACTTTCTCTATCTTGTCTGCCATGCGTATAAGCATCTCATCTACAGCGGGATCGGGATCAGACAGCTTTGCGATATGACGCTGTTTTTGGAACACTATGGGAAACATATCTCCTATGAAAAGATCGTCTCTTCCTGCAAGCAGAAACATCTCTTTTTCTTTCTGAAAGCCGTACTCCGGCTCTGTATCGATCATCTGGGCCTGGATACTTCTATATCTCATCTTCCTTTGTCTTTACAGGATCCTGATATCGATACTCTTCCTCTATTAAAAGATATCTTAACCGGAGGGATCTACGGAGCGGAAGACATCGACCGTCTTCACAGTGCCAATATGACCCTGGATGCCATCTCTTCCGTAAAACAGGGGAAAAGAAAGAAGGGGATCTTAAAGTCCCTGTTTCCTTCCTATACCTACATGTCCGGAAAGTATCCTTATTTAAAGAAGAGGCCTTATCTTCTTCCTGTCTCCTGGACAGAGAGGATCCTCGATTATCTGAAGAAGGGAAAGGATCCCGGAAGGACGATCGTGATCGGAAGAAAGAGGATAGAACTGCTAAAGTACTATCATATCTTAGAGGAAAAAGAAAATTGAAAAAATAAGGTATAATATACCTAAGATGTAGTTGATAATTTGTTGTCAAAGTCTCCTGAAAACGCTGTTAGAAGCTCTATTCTCTTGACCCTAGTCAATATTGACTACAATCAAATTAATAGGTTATATAGGTATCTTA
>JAFOMB010000241.1 GCA_017419065.1 Erysipelotrichaceae bacterium
CTGGGCTGTCGCCAATGCCGGGAATATGGAAGACTTCGGCTGCTGCACGATCGCCTGGGGTTCTTTGGGAAACCTCTGGACCGGCGCTTCCAAGGGAAAGCCGATCACTACGATCTATGTCAATCCTCTCCGTTTCACCCATCACTATCTCTTAGAGAATCCGTATTTCTCTGTCTCCTTCTTAGATGAGAAGTACCGTGATGACCTTCTCATACTCGGAACCAAGTCCAAGAGAGACTGCGACAAGGTCGCTATGACCAAGCTGACACCGAAACAGCTGCGGGGAGGTGTTACCTATGAAGAAGCCAGACTGACGTTTTTGTGCAGACTCATGTATCATGATGATTTCAAAGTGGAGAATATGAGCGACGACTACGCGAAGAAGATGTACAGCGACAGGTTCCCGCCGCATACACAGTTCATCGGGGAGATCGTCGATGTCATACACGACTGAGATCGACCTCTTACTGCAGACCTATATCAGCGAGAAGATCCTGCCGGTCTATGAGACCTATGAATCTTCCCATGACCGCTCTCACATCGAGACCGTGATCCGCAACTCCCTCGAGCTCGCCAAGGTTCACGATGTCGACATCAATATGGTCTTTACCATTGCGGCCTATCACGATATCGGTCTGCCTCAGGGAAGAGAAAACCATGAGATCACATCCGGACGATACCTCTATGAAGATAAGAACCTGCGCCACTGGTTCTCGGAAGAGGAGATCTTATTGATGAAGGAAGCAGTAGAAGATCACCGGGCTTCCCGCAGGGAAAGACCGAGGTCCATCTACGGCTGTATCGTCGCGGAAGCGGACAGAGACATCAAACCGGAGAGGATCCTGGAGAGATGCGCGGAATACGAAAAAGCCCATCATCCGGGTTCTTCCAGGGAAGATGTCATAAAGGCCTGTGTGGAACACATCCACGAGAAATACGGCAGAAACGGCTATCTCAAACTCTGGATCTCCTCTAAGAGAAATGAAGAGGGACTGGAAAAGATCCGCTCCTGGATAGATGACGGATCTCTGTCTGAAAGATTATCTGTTTATCTCTAAAAAAGGCACACGTTGCCTTTTATTCATATTTCTTTCCCGGATCGAGTTTTCTCATCAGCAGGTAACATCCCAGCGAGATCCCCAGACCTCCGACGGTATCGATGATGTAGTGCTGCTTGGTGAAGACGGTCGACATGCAGATCAGGATGACCATGACCAGAGAGTAGACGCGGAAGTCCTTCGAGATCTCCTGCTGTTTCCGGATGCCCAGGTAGTGATAGAGAGAGATGAGACAGTGGTAGGAAGGGAAGAGGTTATAGGCGATGGTACTGCCGTCTGCCTCGTAGACCGTCTTCAGCATATCCTTAAATAATCCGCCTCCGGCTACCGCTTCATAGAGACCTTCCGCCGCTCTGTCCATATAGGTCGGCACGAAGATGAAGATCAGAAAACCGATGAGGTAAGCTAAGGAGATCCCCCAGAGGTAGTTTACGACATTCCTCTTCGAGGTCAGAGAGACCGCGATCGGTCCCATGATCCAGAAGGCATAGGAATAGATGTAGATGATCACAAAGACCGGGATCAAAGGGATCCTGTCATCGAGAAACGGGATCTTGCAGGGAAGCGGATGGGCCGCTGTCCCAATCACCCTGGAAAGGAGTTCTCCTAAACGATAGAGTCCGTACTGCAGTCCAAAGTAGAAAAATCCGCACAGATATCCCCACCAGGGGATCTTTTTTAATGTCCGAAGCAGTGATTTCATCATTTCGCCTCCTGTTCAGTTTCTGAATCGGTCGGTGTGGAAGAATTATTTCTATCCCAGCGGTATCTTTGAAGATCTACTGTGTAATCTTCTACTTCGATCCCGTCTTCATTAAGTCTTCTCCTTTGGACTTCGATACCGCCGTCCCCGAAGCGAGCGGCCAGCTTCCCCTGGCTGTTCACTACCTTGTAACAGGGAGATCCAATAGGATCGGGATTTTTATGAAGGATGTTCCCGACCACCCGGGAGAGTTTCTTATTTCCCAGGTATTCCGCGATATCCCCGTAGGTGACGACCTTCCCCTTCGGGATCAGCTTGAGAAAGTCATAGACCTTCTTATCGTAAGTCACTTCTTTCTCCCGAAGTAATAGATGCCGTTGGACTTGTTGCCATTCATCGTCGTGAAGGTGATCTCCTCGCATTTCACCGTTTCAAGATCCTTCACTAAAGATAAGATGTGTTCCTTTGTGTGATGTCTCACCAGAGCTCCTTCCGGTAACTCAAAGGTCCCGTAGACATATCTGTCTTTGAAGTTCTCGTATCTCTTGAGATTCCTCTCATCATTATTGAGAAGGAAGTCATTGATATACAGGATGCCTCCCGGCTTCAGGACTCTTTCGATCTCTTTCACGAGTTCCTCCTGCTTTTCATCCTCGGCGATACA
>JAFOMB010000242.1 GCA_017419065.1 Erysipelotrichaceae bacterium
AGAGGAAAGAGATATGAAACTGTTTCAGGTAGAAGACAATGTATGGGTATCACAGTTCGAGGAAGAAAGAGACCGTCCGGCCTTAGGCTATATACAGGGGAAGAAGTATTCTGTGGCGATCGATGCGAGACATTCCATCGACCACATCCATGAATTCTATGAGGCACTGGAAAAGGAAGGGCTGCCTCTTCCGTCTTTGACCATCCTGACCCACTGGCACTGGGACCACACCTTCGCCATGCATGGAGTGAAAGGACTGACCATCGCCAACCAGAAGACAGATGAGTATCTGCGGGAGTTCATCTATCAGATGTCTCCGGAATCCGATAAGATCTTCCTGCACATGGATCCGACGATCGAAAAAGAGTATGAGGATGGAAAGCCTCTGGTCGTCGTACCGGCCGATATCGTCTTTGAGAAGCAGATGAGGATCGATGCGGGAGACGAGGAGATCCTCTTAAGTACCTGTACCTCTCCGCATACCGATGATTCGACATTAGTCTATCTTCCGAAGGAGAAGATCCTCTTCTTCGGAGATGCCAGAAGCGGGATCTTCCCGACCTGGAAGGCCGATCCGAAGCTGCTGGAAGAATATATCGATACCATGAAAGAAAGCAAGGCAGAGCTCTTCGTGGGAGGACACTGGCCGGTGTATAGGAGGGAAGATTTCCTGAAGGAACTCGAAGAGTCTCTGGAAGAGGCAAAGGCTTTACAGAGCGAATAGATCGTGATAGGATAAGAGCACCTATGAAGAGCACACGAGGGACAAGCCCGATGACTGTGCAGCAACCCTCCGGAAGGAGAAGGTGCTAAAGCTTGAACGATGGGAAGACATTGTTTATGAGCCTCGTCATAGGAATGACGGGGCTTTTCTTTCGTAGGTTAGAAGGAAGGAAATATGAAACTGTTCAGCAATGAGATCGTCTTCCGGGGGCATCCGGACAAGGTGTGTGATCAGATCTCGGCAGCTATCCTGGATGAGTGCCTGAGACAGGATGAGGGAAGCCGCTGCGGCATCGAATGCGTCGGCGGCAAGGGAAAGATCTTCATCACCGGAGAAGTGACCACCAAAGCGCATTTCTCGGTAGAGGAAACAGCCAGGAGAGTACTCAGGGATATCGGTTACCCTGATGACTATGAGATCATCGACAACATCGGCAAGCAGTCTCCGGATATCGCCTTAGGCACCAATGATGAAGTATCCGGTGCCGGTGACCAGGGCATGATGTTCGGTTACGCCTGCAATGATACGAAGGAATATCTGCCGGTAGCCATGGTGATCTTACAGAGATTTGCGGAATACTATGACACGCTCGTTCACTCCCATGAAGACTTTTATCCGGATGGTAAAGCCCAGATCACCGGTATCTATGACGATGACTTCAATCTGGTGAAGATCAAGGACTTCACTGTCTCCTACAACAACTCCGAGAAAAACAGGGAGGTCACTGACAGGATCCTGGAAGACTACCTGATTGCACTGTGCAAGGAATACGGGCTGGAAGTGGACCGCTTCCTGATCAATCCGACCGGCAAGTTCCTGATCGGCGGATTCGAAGGGGATGCGGGGCTCACCGGAAGAAAGATCGTCGTGGATTCCTACCAGTCTTTCGCCAATGTCGGCGGCGGCTGCATGAACGGAAAGGATCCGACCAAGGTCGACCTCTCCGGAGCCTATATCGCCAGAGTATTCGCGAAGGAA
>JAFOMB010000243.1 GCA_017419065.1 Erysipelotrichaceae bacterium
CTTTGAAGAGATCTCCTTAGAAGAAGAGAGGAGAAAGGAAGAGAGAAGGGAAGTCGAGATCGACATCCGGAACGTCTTCTATGAACTCTATGCGAGAAAGGACGTCTATCCTTCTGAAAGGACAGTGGAAAAGACGGCTCTGCGCTTCCGGAAGTATTCCAGGAAAGAACTCCGTCTCTATACCGGAGCCATCGAACTCTTGCGGACTTTAAAGAGAAAGGGAAAGACCATCCTCTTAGTCTCCAATGCCCAGGCTGTCTTTACCAATGAAGAACTGAAGAAGCTCCATCTCGACACTGTCTTTCACGGCTACTACCTCTCCTCCGATTTCGGCTATAAGAAGCCGGATGAGCTCTTCTATAAGAAGATCTTAAAGGACAATGACCTGATCCCTTCCGACTGCCTCATGATCGGCAATGACCGTTATTCTGACGTCTACGGAGCCAAGAGATTAGGAATGGATACCTACTATATCCGCTCCGCTCTCTCTCCGAAAAAAGACTACCCGGTCAAAGCCACCTACGAACAAAGAGGCATGAACCTGAATATCCTTTTAAAAAAGCTCTTAGATACCAGACCTGTCAGATGAGACAGGTTTTCTTCTGACTTGAAGCTGATTGAAACAAATACACAGAAAATCATCTATAATCTAATTGTGAAAACGAATGCGATGAGAATGCTGGACCGGGCAAAGATCCCCTATGAAGCTCTGGAATATGAGATCGAAAAGGACAAGTTCTCGGGAGAAGCTGTCTCGGATCTTTTAGGTCTGGAGTATGAAAGCTGTTATAAGACTTTAGGAGCCATCAGCGGACACGATGTCTTTCTCTTTGTCATACCGGTGTCTTCGCAATTGGATCTCAAGAAAGCCGCGAAAGCAGCCGGTGTGAAATCTCTGGAGATGATACACGTCAAGGATCTCAAGAAGCTCGTCGGCTATGAAAGAGGCTCGGTGTCTCCGATCGGAGCCAACCGCAATAAAGGCATCTTCATCCATGAGATCTGCCTCAGTCAGGAGACCATGGAGATCTCCGGAGGAGAATTCGGGATCGGTCTTTTGATAAACAGAGAGAAGCTGCTGGACTTCCTGAAGGCGAAGACAGCGGATCTCACCAGGGAGGACGTATGAAGACGACAAGGAAAATGACCTATCTGGCCCTGGGCATCGCCCTCTATGTGGCCGTCTCTGTCCTCGTGAAGATCCCGATCGTCAACCGGATACGTTTAGACCTGGGGTATCTTGTCTTCGGGATGTATCTCTGCTACTTCGGAAAAGCGGGGACTCTCGTCGGTGTGGCAGGCTGTATACTGGCGCATATGCTGACAGGAGGCTCCTTCCCGATCGCCTGGGCCATTGCTCAGACCTTCATCGGCCTGGTCTTAGGCTTCCTCTATGAAAAAGAAAAGAGGACTTTCCTACGTGTCCTCTATGCGGTACTCATACTCTTCCTGGGGATCGAGGTGCTCAAGAGCGTCCTCGAGATCCTCTTCTTCCGTCTTCCGCCGGCTGCCAAGTTCCTGAGCAGTCTGGCGGCCTATATCGTCGATCTCATCCCGTTTGTGATCGGGGTGTTCCTATCGGATAAGATCAAACTGCGTTAAAGAGGTGAACAGAATGAAAAGAATCGAAGAAACAGAAAGACTGCTGATCGTCGTCGACATGGTGAAGGGCTTCATCGACTTCGGCAATATGGCCGACCCGGGCATCCGGAACATCGTTCCGAGAATGAAGGAAGTCATTGAAGACTTCCTGGAAAAGGAAGATGCTGTCTTCTTTATCCGGGACTCTCATCCGGAAGGAGCGGCGGAATTTGAGAAGTTCCCGGTGCATTGCCTGGAAGGGGATGCGGAGAGCGAACTCATCGAGGAACTGATGCCGTATGAAGAAAAGGGACTGACCTTTAAAAAGAATTCCACGAGCGCCATGTTTGCGGAAGGCTTCCAGGAGACATTGTCTAAAATGAAGAAGCTGAAGGAAGTGATCGTCTGCGGCTGCTGCAGCGATATCTGCGTCATCAACCTGGCGACTCC
>JAFOMB010000244.1 GCA_017419065.1 Erysipelotrichaceae bacterium
AACTCCAGGAGTATGACGAGATCATCCTTACCGGTGTCCAGGCGGAAGTCTGTGTATTGTCGACAGCTTACGGACTCATCGATCTGGGAAAGAAGGTCGTCTATAAGAGAAGTCTCATCGCCGGAAGGAATAAAGAGAAGAAGGAGGCAGCGGAGAAAGTCCTCTCTTCCATGTCGCCTCTCCATGTGAGGTTCATCGACTGATGGCCATCAAGAGAAGGCATCATCGAAGAGACCCTCTGATCTCCCGTTTTGAGGCTGACTATGCGGTGAAACTTCATCCGGATAAGACAGTCTCCCTGACGCTCTTCCATGGGCATGATGTGCTCAGTGTCGATCACGAAGGAAGACAAAAGGACATCGTCAAAGAGGGATTCAAGTGGCTGCAGATCACCGGGAGAAACAGCCCGTATCACATCACTGTCCTCTTCGGGGAAGATGACGCATTCAAAGAAGTCTACTTCGATATCATCCGGAACACTGATTTCTCCGATCCGGAAAACCCTTCCTTTGAAGATCTCTTCCTGGATGTCGTCTATGACATCTCGGGAAAGATCATGATACTCGATGAAGAGGAGCTGAAGGAAGCCGTAGAAAACGGAGATCTCGATGGGGAAGAGGAGAAGGAGATCTATCGGAAAGCGGAAGAACTCTGTCTCTATCTGAAGGAGCACGGCAGAGAACTGGTCGAAGAATGCATCCTGCTCTATCAGCAGATGAAGCAGATCATAGAAGATGAGAGATAAACAGAGAACTTTTTTCAAAAAAGTTCTTTTTTTGTGAGGAATTCCGGGATGAGCCTTCAAGAATGTAATGGAGGTGCTTATGAAGAAAATCCTGATGATCTGTTTTTCCCTGCTTCTATTTTTAGGCGGTATTCCCGTATACGCCGAAGATAAGGCAGATGAATTGACTGTCGAAGAGATCCTTCTCTTTGACGACTATGAAGCGATCGCGAACTATCTGAACGAAGGAGGAGAAGAACGCCTGGAATGGTTTCGGAACTCCTGCAATGATGAGGAGTGGTTCCGCTTCCTTTATTTACAGCAGCAGTACGCTGAAAGAAACACGGAGACAGGCGGCTTCCGTGAAGCTGTAGATCTTTCGGTGACACCGGAGAAACTGGGAGCTGCCGGCTACAACGTGGAAGGCGTGCAGTCCGGAGTCTTCTCGGAAGGGGAAGGCGTTTTGGAGAGCGACCGTAAATACGTCTACAAGCACAATACGGATCCTGCCAACCTTCTTTCAGAAGTCGGTGTCAATGAAGAGACCGGACGTCTCAACATGGGTGAAGGTGCTGATCTGAGCGTGAGGCGTTTCATCCTCTGGGCTCCGAACTGGGGACAGTTCAAAGGCGAACAGGTCGGTGTGGAGATCATCGTCGACAAGCTTTTGGATAGAGGAAACCAGGAATTCATGTTTGCGGGATGGGGGAATCCCTTCCACATGTATCTGGAGAATTCCCTTCAGAGCAAGATCACGGTCAACTTCTATAAGAATGTCGACCGCTCTTCCAAAGTCCCAAACGGCGAAAAGGTCATCTTCGATACGACCTGCGACCATCTGCTGTTCTCGGCCATCGGTCTGACGAATGAGACAGATCTCTTTGATTCGATCGAATACTCGGCCCCGGCCGATGAGAACGCCGGCATCTACACCGTCGTTCCGGTCGGAGATCTCTCGACGGCTGTCCACAACGGAAGGACTGTCTACTACAACAACAAGCCTCAGCACAACGCCGATGTCATCTATGAGATGAAGGGAAAGGACAGTGCGGAGATCTATGTCGGCATCATGGGACAGGGTGACGGTTCGATGATGTTCGTGCTCGGTTTTACATCTTATGGTGTCCTGCCGCAGGCCTATTGTCTTTCTCTCGATCCTAACGGCGGAAAGCTATCCGGTGAGGCGATGTATGAAGGAACATCCGGCAGTAAGGTAGAGATCAAAGATCCTGTCTATAAAGGTCATGTCTTCAAGGGATGGACCTTTACGAAGGAAAACGGCACACTGAATGGAAAGGAGTACACTTTCGGAAACGGAAATGCCGCTTTGAAGGCGAACTGGGCCGTTGATTCCTATCCGATCACCTATAAGCTGAACGGCGGCACGAATCATCCTTCTAATCCGTCTTCCTATACTTCAGAAGATGATATCACCATCCTGGATCCGACCCGGACAGGCTATGTGTTCAAAGGCTGGAAGGAGGGAAACCGCATCCCGAAGGGTTCCAGCGGCGAAAAGACCTTTACCGCTTCCTGGGAGAAGGAAGTCTATCCGATCGAGTATGTATTGAACGGAGGGACAAACCATCCATCCAACCCTTCCCAATACACAGTAGAAGACGAAGTCGACATCCTCGACGCTTCCAGAAACGGTTACGTCTTCCAGGGTTGGAAAGAGGGCAAGAAGATCTTAAAAGGTTCTACCGGAAAGAAGACCTTTACGGCGGAATGGAAGGCAGAGACCTATCCGATTGATTATGTATTGAACGGCGGTACGAATCATCCATCCAATCCATCTTCTTATACTTCAGAAGACGATATCACCATCCTGGATCCTTCCAGGACAGGATATGTATTCAAGGGATGGAAAGAAGGGAACACGATCCCGAAAGGCTCTACCGGGAAGAAGATCTTTACGGCTGTCTGGGAAGCAGAAATCTACCCGATCGAGTATGCGCTGGGCGGCGGAGAGAACCATCCGGAGAATCCTTCTTCGTATACGGCGGAAGATGAACTGATGATCAGAGATGCCCATAGAACGGGCTACCGCTTTGTGAAATGGAAAGAAGGGAACACGATTCCGAAAGGCTCTACCGGTAAGAAGATCTTTACGGCTGTCTGGGAAGCAGAAGTCTACCCGATCGACTACGTTTTGAAGGGAGGAGAGAACCATCCATCCAATCCTGCCTCCTATACCGCGGAAGATGATATCACCATTCTGGATCCTTCCAGAAGCGGCTATATTTTCAGAGGCTGGGAAGAAGGAGACCGTATTCCGAAGGGCAGCACCGGCAAAAAGACTTTCACCGCGAACTGGGAAGCTGAAGTCTATCCGATCGAGTATGTGTTGGGCGGCGGAGAAAACGATCCATCCAACCCGGTCAAATACACCATCGAAGATGAACTGACGATCAAAGATGCCCATAGGAAGGGTTATACCTTCAAAGGCTGGAAGGAAGGCAGTACTATCCCGAAAGGTTCTACCGGAAAGAAGACCTTTACAGCCGTATGGGAAGCGGAAGTCTATCCGATCGAATACGTTTTAAACGGCGGCAAAAATGATCCTTCCAACCCTATCTCCTATACCATTGAAGACGACCTGATGATCAAAGCCGCGAAGAAAGAGGGCTATCTCTTTAAAGGCTGGGAAGAAGGAGATCATATCCCGAAGGGAAGTTCCGGAAAGAAGATCTTCACCGCGAAATGGGAAGCGGAGATCTATCCAGTCACCTATGTGCTGAATGGCGGTACGAATCACCCGTCCAATCCTTCTTCTTATACAGTAGAAGACGAGATAAGGATACAGGATGCCTCAAAGGAAGGATACCGCTTCCTGCGCTGGGAAGAAGGGGATCTGATCCCGAAGGGATCTACCGGTGAAAAGACGTTTACAGCCGTCTATGAGAAAGTCTACTATCTGGTCATCTACGAACTGAACGGGGGAGAGAACCATCCATCCAATCCGATCGAGTACACCATCGAAGATGAATATGAGATCCTGGAACCGTCCCGTCCGAATTACCGTTTCCTGGGCTGGAAGGAAGGCAACCGCATTCCAAGGGGATCTACCGGAGGAAAGCTGTTCACGGCTCTCTGGGAAGCGGAGATCTATCCGATCACATATGAACTCTGCGGCGGTTTCAATGATCCGTCAAACCCATTCTCCTATACCGTGGAAGATGATGTGATCATCCATCCGGCGAAAAAGGAAGGCTACGTATTCACAGGATGGCTGGAAGGCAATTTCATCCCGAAGGGCTCTACGGGAAGCAGACACTTCACGGCCCAGTTCGAACCGATGACCTACCCGATCCATTATGATCTCGGAGGCGGCAGCAACGATCCTGAGAATCCGGATTACTACACGATTGAAGAGGAAGTCATCTTGAAAGATCCGCATAAAGACGACAGCGTATTTGAACGCTGGGAGGAAGGCGACAGGATCCCGAAAGGATCGACAGGCGAAAAGAGCTTCCGGGCGGTCTGGAGATATAAAGTCGTGAATACGGCGAGCCGATAAAAAAACGTCCTTTTCGGACGTTTACTGGATCTTTTTGTGGACCACCCTCAGAAGGGATGGAGCGATGATGATGTTGATCGCCAGTTCGATGAGGAAGTTCACTGACATGAAGGCTCCCAGCATCGCAGCGAATGTAGCGTCGAAGAAGAGGATGAGGGCGATATACAGTGTTCCGGTATTGACGATCGGGGCAGCTGCAGCAGCCAGGATGATGGCCAGCTTCTCATTCTTTTCTTTTAATCCATGATAGATAGCGGCAGAGACGGCTCCGGCCAGGATACCTTTCAGAATGCAGGCAGAGATCGTGATCACCGGATGGAGAGATAAGAGGGTCGCACCGCTCGGATCAGCTCCGACGACGACCATGAGTGCTACGACGACACCGAAGGTAAGACCCATGAAGGCGCCTACCGGGATCCCGTAGACAGCGCCGGCGATGATGATCGGAACAAGGGTGAGGGTTATTGGAAATCCACCGAAATTCACGAAGGTAGCGACGACCTGAAGCACGATGACCAGCGCTGTGAACATCGACAGGGTAACAACTCTTTTGGTTTTATCGTTTGTCATTTTATGGACCTCCCAAACATATACGATTGTAATGAAATGAGACGGTTTTTTCAAGGAGAAACACCCTGAAAGCCCTTGATATATTTCTCTTTATTCTTTAAGATAAATAATATATAAATTCTTTAATTAGGGGGAACGCATCGTGCCAGAATTCAATTACGAAATTGTCAAACAAGTGAAAACACTCAGTGAAAGCAATGGCTACACTACTGAAGTGAACCTCATCAAATACGGAGGCGGCAGAACCAAACTCGATATCCGCAAATGGAACCGCAATGAAGACAGAATGCTGAAGGGAATCACCCTGACAAAGCAGGAAGGTCTCGATCTGCTGGAAGCACTCAAGGAACTCGATTTCGAAGAAGTAGAATAAAAGAAAAAACGATCTTAACGATCGTTTTCTTTTACCATCTGCGAGAAGTCCTTATAGAAATCTATGAGGGCTTCTTTTTGTGTAGCCCAGGAACATACGAAGCGGACTACAGAGTGTGTCTCGTCGTATTTCTCCCAGAAGGTCACGGTATATTTCTCCTCGATCTTCTTTAAGAGAGTATCCGGAAGGATCGGGAAGATCTGATTGGTCGTCGTCTCCATGAAGAACGGGATGTCATACCTCTTGAAGATCTCCTTGAGGGACATGGCCATGAGGTTGGCATTTTTCGCCAGACGGAAGTAGAGACCGTCCTTGAACAGCTCTTCAAAGGCAATGCCCATGACAGCGCCCTTTGCCAGCATGGCACCTCTTTGTTTAAGGTGATAGCGGAATCCCTTCTTGAGTTCTTCATTGCGGATGACCATGGCTTCTCCCAGAAGGGCGCCGTTCTTGGTACCGCCGATGTAGAACATATCCGTCAGTTCGGCGATATCCGCCAGAGTCATGTCATTACCCTTGGCGACCAGGGCAGAACCGATACGGGCACCGTCCAGGTACAGATAGAGACCATGCTTTTTACACATGGCGGCGATATCGCTCAGTTCCTTCTTTGTGTAGATCGTCCCGTATTCCGTCGCATCGGATACGAAGACCATCTTCGGATAGACCGTGTGCTCTTCCATGCGGTTGACGCAGAAGTCTTCGATCTCTGCCGGGGTGATCTTGCCGTTGACACCCGGGGCGCTCAGGATCTTGTGCCCTGTCGCTTCGATAGATCCTGTCTCATGGACGTTGATATGACCGGAGTCGGCACATATGACAGCTTCATACGGTTTCAAAGCCGAGACGATACCCAGGATGTTGGCAGGGGTGCCTCCCGGGATGAAGTGGACATCGAGATCGTCTCTGCCGATCTCTTTCCTGATGAGTGCTGCGGCATTTTTGCAATGATCATCCAGTCCGTATCCCACAGACTGTTCATAATTGTGCTTGACCAGAGCTTCTAAGATCGGAGCGGCACAGCCTTCCGAATAGTCATTTGCGAAACTGTACATTTATACTTCCTCCTTGTATTCTGTCAATTCGATCCTGTTGCGGCGGCGGATGATGATCCCGTCTTTTTCCAGACGGCTCAGCAGACGTGAGAGGGTCTCCCGCTTGAGGTTGAGCTCCCTGGCATAAGAGGAGATCGAAGAGTAGGTGAAAGTGCCTTTACGGGCATGAAGGTGATAGAGAAGGCGGTCTTCTGCCCTGTCGAAGGACAGCAGCTTGATACGGGAGTTCAGTTCCTTTCCGAAGTCTGACTGGACAGCCAGATAGGAGAGAAGGAAGTTTTCATCTCCCTGGAGTCTCTTCAGGAGCTCTTCCCGGGAGATCAGAATGACTTCTCCGTCCTTGGAGGCGACGACGTCTCCGCGGTAGTGAGGATCGCTGGAAAAGATCAGATTGTTTCCGAAGACTCCTCCGCCGGAGATGATGTTGAATATGACTTCATTGCCGTGATGATCAAAGGAAGAGATGCTGAGCTCTCCGCTCTGGACGATGCCGACATAGCGGCAGATCTGTCCTTCCCGGAAGAGGACGTCTCCCTTTTTGAACCGGTTTCTGACCAGTTTTTCATCATTCATCAGACTTTGTAAAATCCCGTGCATACTGTGATCCTAATCACATACAATTATAAGGTTTTATCCTATAATCGTCTAGGTAAAGGAAGGTACTAAACAAATGAAAAAATTATTAGTCATCCTCTTCTGCCTGCTGCTGTTAGTCGGCTGCGGTGCGAAGCAGGAAGAAAAGAAGGAGGAAACTCCGGAAGAGAAGACAGAGGAAAAGGTCTACAGCATTGCCGTTCCGGCAGGTGCTCCGGCTCTGGCTTTCTATGATGAGATCGAAAATCCGACATTTGCCACCGGTGATGCCAAGTCGATCCTCCCGGAACTGAAGGGTGAAAACGGCTCGGAAGTCATCGTCATTGATACAGTCAACGGTATCAAGGCTTTAAACGGCGGTGCTGATTATCAGCTGGCTGCCACGATCACATTCGGAAACTTCTACATCGCTGCTACCGGTCATGATGAAGACGGCAGCATGGATCCGGGAGACTACGTCGTCGTCTTCTCCCAGGGTGCGACACCGGACCTCGTCTTCCACTATCTCTATGGCGATGTCTATGATGAGAACCTCCACTATGTCACAGCTGTTTCCGATGCGACACCGTGCCTTGTCAAGGGTGTCAACATCTTCGATGAAGAAAAGGCCGGCGTGGAAGATCCGTATGTCGACTATGTCTTCATTGCCGAACCGGCTTTAACAGCTGCTTCCAAGCAGAACGAAAACATCAGCGTCTATGCCGATGTCCAGAAACTCTATGCGGAGAAGAGCGGACAGTCCATGATCCAGGCTTCTGTCTTCCTCTCCAATAAGCTCACAGACGAAGAAAAGGAAGCATTCCTTGTCAAACTCGAAGGAAGCGTCAACGCCCTGCTGGAAAACCCGGATCTCTTCGCAGAGAAGACGGCCGGATTATCCGATGAAGAAGTCAAGGAGATCTTCGGTGTTCCGAACAGCACATTAGCCGGAGCGGTCATCAAGAAGAACAACGCCATCGGTTTAGGCTTCAAGAGAGCGTACGAAAACAAGGATGCGATCGATGCCTTCGTCTCTATCTTCGGTGTGGAGAAGACAGGTGAGGAGATCTACTTCCACTGAGATCATTTATAAGATAGCGGGCTTTCTCTTTCTCTTACTGGCCTGGCAGCTTTTAGCGGAGGCCGTAGGAGAAAGAGAGTTCATCTTCCCGGGTCCAAGAGAGAGTTTTGCCAGAGCCTGGGAGATGCTGCAGGGAGAATATGTCTATCACTGTATCCTGGAGACATTCAAGAGAATGCTCTGCGGGTTTGTCATCTCCCTCTTATTAGCCCTTCTATTGGGGATACCGGCCGGAAATCATGAAGAGTTCCGGCTTTTCCTCTCTCCGGCCATCACGACTTTAAAGGCGATCCCGACAGCGTCTCTGGTCTATCTTTTCCTGGTGCTCTCAGGTGCCCGCAATACGCCATTGTATATTGTCGTTCTGATCTCTTTTCCGATCCTCTATGAGAGTGTCATCGGCGGGATCAGAAGTCTCCCGGAATCCCTGGGAAAGGCTTTGAGGATTGATGGGGGAGGCGAACTCAGCAATACCCTGAAGGTCAACTGCCTCTGGCTGTTCCTTATATCCTGGTCGGTATGGCCTCCAGTTTCACCCTGAGCTTCAAGATCGAGATCATGGCGGAAGTCATCACCGGCTACAGCCGAATGGGCCTCGGTTCAGCGATCATGGCTGCCCAGCGCAGCGATCCGACCAATATGACAGAGGTCTTCGGCTATTCTCTGGTGGCTGTCGCTCTCATGCTGGTGATCGACCTTCTCATGAGTCTTCTGAAAAAGAGGATTCTGAGAAATCAATCACCGGGTTTTGAGCTATAATAAAGACATGGCAAAGAGAAAGAGAAGAAGGATCAGAAAGGGTGTATTAGCAGCGGGGATCGTCATTATCCTCGTTTTTTTGTTCCTGATCATTCGTCTGATCACCAATATCAATTTTCATTTCATCGGCAAGCATTCTGTCAATGAAGATGCCGCCCGCTATAAGACGAGGACCTGTCTGGTCTTCTATCCGAAACAGATGGATTCCTCCTTTACGAAGGAGCTCTGCGAGAAAAGCGAAGAGGAGAAGATCTACGACTATACACTTACGAAGGAAGGGGACTATGTCCTGGTCGATTACGGGAATGACTACTACTTCGTACTGACGAGCGACTACAAGCCGATCAAAGTCACCTCTATCAGTGACAGAGGCCGTCAGATCATCTCGGACTTCGTGCGTCTGGAAGCCAAGAAGAACCATCCGGATACCTATTACAGCACCTCTTTCCTGGAAGCCTCCTATTATACTAATCTCGATGTCAGCGAAGAGAGATTTGAAGTCGACAGGAGCGAGATCATCTATACGATGAAGGAGACGGGGATCACCGTCCGCATCCCGATGAAATACATCCAGGAAGAAGTCGGCATCCACTTCCCGATCGCCCATGAGGACTATGTGAGGGAGACCTACATCGATCCGACTCATCCGATGATCGCATTGACCTTTGATGACGGACCGTATTCTCCGGTCGGACAGCAGATCGTCGATATCTTAAGCTACTATGACGGCAACGCGACCTTCTTCGTCGTCGGCAACCGCCTGTCGAATAAGCAGCTGGAATTCATGAAGGATTCCATTGAGAGGGGAAACCAGTACGGTTCCCATACCAGTGATCACGTCAACCTCAACAAGGTCGATCTGGATACCGGTGTCTATCAGGTCATGGATACCGTCAACTACGTCAGAGATCACCTGGGCTACCAGATGACCATCTACCGCTCTCCGTACGGCTCCCATAACAGTTCTGTCAGCACATCGACCGGACTCAGAGATGTCCTCTGGAAAGTCGATTCCCTCGACTGGTCAAGCCGGGACGCTTCCTCCATCAAGGAGATCGTCTATGCGGAAACAGACGAAAACGATGTCGTTCTCTTCCACGAGCTCTATCAGAGCACCGCGGATGCGATCGCCGACATCGTACCGTATTTCGTAGGGAAGGGCTATCAGCTCGTCACCATCGACCAGCTGATGGAACACCTCGATTATCAGAGAGATATCTCTGTCGCTTTCCACGGTCAGTGATAGAGTTTCAGGATATCCCGTAAATAAGTTTCATACTGATCAGCGGCTTCCGGGTCGCTGATTTTTATATCGCTTCCGTAAGCCAGGATCTTTGAGAAGAAGAGGTGATTGACACTGACTTTGACAGAGAATCCCTTCTTACTGAAGAGGACGGTAGGGAAGTCGTCCTGGAGCCTTTGACGGAGGGATTCGGAATCGTTCAGGATCTCGATCTTCACCGTCCTGGCCTTTGAAGAATAGAAGGACTGTGTGGAGCTCCTGATGGTCTCCATGACATCTTCTTTGGATATGGAAAGAGTATCTTTCTTATCTCCGTAGCGGATATCGAGGATGTTGTCATAGCGGAAGTGATAGATCTTCGGATTGTCCGGATAGTGGTAGTAGAGATAGTAATAGTCATTGTTTCTGTGGAGGAAGAGGGGAAAGATCTCCTCTTCTTTCTGTTTTCTGATGACGAAGAGACTTCTCTTCTCTTTGATCGCGTGAAGCGTATCTTCCATGCGCCGAATGAGGTGCTTGCCGGTATGGACGTTTTCATAGGAGAGCTCCTTCAGGAAGTCTTCTTCATAGACAGATAAGAAGGAATACAGCTTCTCCATGATCTTTTCTTCAAAGGACGGATCGAGGTTCTTTAAGGAAGAGACGCTGTCCAGAAGGATCTTGACCTCGGATAAGGAGAAAGGGGCAGCGGAGAGGGAGTAGCCGTGCTGGGTGTCGACCTCATAGCCGAAGGAGGAGAGGACAGCGATGTCGTCATAGAGAGTCTTGCGGTCGGATATCCGTATCCCTTCCGCTTCCAAAAGAGCGATGAGATCGCTGATGGAAAGAGTGTGTTCTTCATCGCTTTCTCTTTTCAGGATCTCTAAAAGAGAAAGGAGTCTTTTCTTATTGTTGGACATACTTCTATTATACTAAACTGTCCAAAAAAACGGACAATAATTCTCTCCGGTTTTTCTATCATGGAGTCAAGAGGTGAAGAATATGAATCGTAAACTGTATCTGGACATCTGTGTGATCTTAACGGCCTGGATCCTCTTCCTGAACGGACTGGAAAAAGCCGGCTCTCTGCTGCTCATCAGCGCCGCTGTTCTCCTTCTTTGCGGTAAGGCAGTCGATGATCTCTGGCGCTTCCTGGCTGTCACACTTCTCTCCGGGATCCTCGGACATCTCTTCCTGTCTTCCGGTTCCATCTCTCTGTTTTTTCCGCATGCGGCACTTTTCCTCTGTGCTCTGTCTGTGCATGTCGGACTGCTGAATGAGATGGTTACGGAAGTATCGGGTGAGATCGTCAAACCGTTCTTCTTCGGGGCACTTCTTCTGATGATCCTCTTCTACGGGATCGCCTGGATACTGCCGGAAGAATGGTATACGCTTTTCACCAAGGGGAACCTCTACGATCTCGTATCCTTCATCTTTCTGCCGATCGTCTTCCCGATGGCTCTTCGGGAAGTGAAGATAGATGTCCTGCCTTCGCTCCACCACCTTCTCCAGTACTTCTATGAATAAGGATCCCCGGGGATCCTTATTCCTTTTCTGTACCGAAAGAAAAGAGACTTATAATAGAACTGTCATGAAGGGCATCAAAGAAAAGACAGCGAAAAAGGCAGTCTTCTATATCTATACATTCCTCTCCGCGGTCCTGGTACCGCTTTTTCTGCGCGATCATTACTTCGATCTCATCCAGGCAAAAAGCGATGTCTTCCGCATCGGACTGCTGCTTCTCGTCTTCCTTTCCTCAGCCATCCTTCTTTTCTCGAAGGAAGAGAAGAAGGGGAAAGCGGATCCCGTGTGCATCGCGCTGATCCTCTTTGCGGGACTGGCAGTCTTCTCGTCGCTGTTCTCCGATAATCCGGGAGGCTCCTTCTGGGGTGTCGTAGGCTGGCGTATCGGTTCCTTCCAGATCGCTGCTTCCGTATTTCTGATCTGCTTTCTGAAAGATACGGATATCGATGAGAGAAGGCTGTGGCTGCCTTTGACAGTAATCAGTGATCTGATCATTCTGCTGGCTGTTTTACACAGTGCTTCTGTCGACATCTTTGACCTGCATGAAGGCATACTTCGCTCGGAATACTTCTCCTATCTTTCCACTATCGGCAACGCCAACTGGCTGGGTGTCTATCTGTGTCTGATCTTTCCGGTCATCTTCTTCCGCTATCTTGACAGCCGGGGAAGGGAAGAGGTCTTCTACGCTGTTTCCGGTTTTCTGTGTCTTTTCGGGCTCTTGCTTTCCAACAGCGACAGCGCCTACGCGGGGCTCGGTCTGATGAGTGCGGCAGCGATCCCTTCTGTCCTCAAAAACAGGAAGGGCGTGCCGTTTCTTCTTACGGCCACGGGTGTGAGCTGCCTTCTGGTGAAACTGCCGTGTTTTTCTTTAAAGAGGGAAACGCTGTCAGGTATCAGCACCTTCCTCATGAAGGATATCGTCATCGCTGCCCTCCTGATAACAGGCATCCTTCTTATCCTGCTCCGCAAGAAAGAGATCCCTGAGAAAGTTCTGAAGATCTCTGTTCTTCTTTACCGGTTCGCTCTCCTCCTTCTCACCGCCTTCTTTGTGAAGGGGATGATAGAGGCCTATACATCTTTTGA
>JAFOMB010000245.1 GCA_017419065.1 Erysipelotrichaceae bacterium
CGAGAGGACCAGGATGGACGTACCTATGGTGTACCAGTTGTTCTGCCAAGAGCATCGCTGGATAGCTAAGTACGGATCGGATAAACGCTGAAGGCATCTAAGCGTGAAACCGACTCCAAGATGAGATTTCCCATTCACTTGATGAAGTAAGATCCCTTGTAGACTACGAGGTTGATAGGTCAGAGATGTAAGCATAGCAATATGTTAAGTTGACTGATACTAATAGATCGAGGATTTTATCATAAGATAAGAAAACACTTTCTAGCCCTATCACTGTGTTATTCAGTTTTGAAGGAACAAGTCCTTCAGATCCGGTGACAATGGAGTAGTGGTCACACCTGGTCCCATCCCGAACCCAGAAGTTAAGCACTACATCGGCGAGCATAGCCATTTGGTGAATCAAGCACGTTGCCGGTTAAAAACCTCCAGTTGGAGGTTTTTTTCTTATATTGATTGATTTATAATGTTTAGGTATGCGCACGAATTCATTTGAAGAAACCATCGCTTTAGGCGAGAAGATAGGAACCTATTTAAGACCGGGCATGTGTCTTCTTTTAGAAGGGGACCTGGCTTCCGGCAAGACGACTTTTACCAAGGGCATCGGTAAAGCTTTGCACATTCATAAGCCGATCTCTTCCCCGACATTTACCATTCTGAAGATCTATCACGGTGATCTCGATCTCTATCATATCGATGCCTACCGTCTGGAAGGCAATGACTATGATCTGGGATTCGATGAATACATGAGTGAAGGAGTCACGGTCATCGAATGGCCGCAGTACTATGAAGACCACCTTCCGAAAGAATACCTGAAGATCTCCTTTGAATATATAGATGATGATACCCGCGAGATCTCTTTCTCCTATCAGGGAGAGATGTACCGGGAACTCTATGAGAAAGTGACCGGTGAATCTCATGATTAGATTATTTCTAGATACTGCCTATAAACACCTCACCTGCATCCTTACAGAAGATAACAGAGTCCTTGCATCCTACAGCGAGATCTGTTTCAAACATCAGTCTGAACAGGTCTTTGTCGCTCTGGAGAAGATCTTTGAGGAAGCGAAGGTCTCCCGTAAAGATGTCGATGAGATCTATATCACGGAAGGACCGGGTTCCTATACCGGTGTCCGTATCGCAATGACGATCGCCAAGACCATCTCTTCTTTGAGAGATCTTGATCTCTATACGATCTCGACACTGCAACTTTATTCCGCAGGACTCCCGGATTGTCTGGTGATCATGAACGCGAGAGCTGACAGAGCTTACCACGGCGTCTATGATATGGGAAAGGCTGTCGAAGAAGACAGCGTCTCGCAATTGAGCGAGATCTCGCTTGATCATGAAAACCTCATCGGCGATCTCTACTTATTCGGAAAGGAAGATGTCTATCCGGATATGACAGAGGCCTTCTTAAAGAGCCTGCCGTATTTCAGGAAGGTGGAAGAGATCCATCATCTGGTCCCGAAATATCTCAAGGAAAGCGATGCCTACGGAAAATGATCAGACGGATGACCCTGAACGATCTCGATCAGGTCCTCAGGATCGAAGAAACTTCTTTTTCTTCGCCCTGGACTTACGAGAACTTCCGCTATGAACTGGAAGAAAACGAGTTCTCCCGCTGCTACGTATATGAAGAAGAGGGGAGGATACTCGGTTATTCCATGATGTGGATCCTCTTTGAGAACGCGGATATCAACAATATCGCTGTTCTTCCGGAAGAGAGAAGAAAAGGCATTGCCTTAAAGCTCATGGAACACATGGAAGAGGAAGCTGTGAAGGAAGGAGCGGAATTCCTGCATCTGGAAGTCCGTGTCTCCAATGAGGCGGCGATCTCCCTCTATAAAAAGTTAGGATTTGAATTTCTCCGTCTCAGAAAGGGATACTACAGCGATCCTGCCGAAGACGGTTACGATATGATGAAAGGAGTGATCTTGAATGAAGAAGATACTGGCGATAGAGAGCAGCTGTGATGAAACGGCCTGCGCTGTCCTGGATGAGGATCTGAATATCCTTTCTTCTGTAGTGACATCCCAGATCGATGTCCACGCCCGCTTCGGAGGCGTCATTCCGGAGGTAGCCAGCCGCATGCATGTGGAACAGATCTCTTCTATCGTCTCAGAAGGCGTGAAGAGGTCGGGAATCAATGTGGAAGATGTCGACGCGATCGCCTATACGATAGGCCCGGGTCTCATCGGATCCCTCCACGTAGGGGCTGCCGCCGCCAAGGCACTGGCCTTCTTCTATGAGAAACCGCTCATCGGTGTCCATCACCTGAAGGGGCACATCTTCATCAATGAACTTATCGAACCGCTGGAATACCCGGTACTGGCACTCGTCGTCTCGGGCGGTCACAGCGAGCTCGTCTATATCGAAAACGACGATGATTTCAAGATCATCGGCACCACACTGGATGACGCGGTCGGGGAAGCCTATGACAAGGTGGCCAGGATCATCCACGAAGCCTATCCGGGAGGTCCGGTCATCGACCGTCTCGCGAGACTCGGCAAGCCGCACTATGAACTGCCTCTGCCGAAAGTGGAAGGCCTCGATTTCTCCTTCTCCGGACTCAAGAACGCCGCCTTACAGCTGTCCAAACGTCTGGAGAAAAACGGCGAGGAACTCGTCAAGGAAGATCTGGCCTACGCCTTCCAGGAGACAGCTCTGAAACATCTTCTGAAGAAGACGCAGCTGGCACTGGAGGAATATCCGGCAAAGACTGTCCTTCTGGCCGGCGGGGTAGCCGCCAATTCCCGACTGAGAGAACTCATGTCTGAGAACATCCACGGCCCGAAACTCATACTCCCGCCTCTGAAATACTGTACAGACAACGCGACGATGATCGCCTGTGCAGCCTTCCATTATCTAAAACACGGTCAGTTCGTCACTCTTGATACCTCGTCGATGCCGTCGATGTCCATCGAAGAGAACGGAACTATGTTATAATCAAAAGGTCAAACGAATTAAAGGGGAAAAGACTTATGTTAGATTTCTATACTGTCAGAGAACTGTATACGCTGTCGAACGAAGCATCGGCAATTGAAAAGGATCAGATCGAATATGTCGAACTGGAAGGCTGGGTACGTACCAACCGCAACAACGGCCAGATCGGTTTTATCGAGCTCAATGACGGTACCTACTTCAAGAATGCCCAGATCGTCTATCATCCGACACTGGAGAATGTCGAGGAAGTATCCAAGATCCTGACCGGTTCCAGCATCCGCGTTACCGGAAAATATGTCCCGACCCCGGAAAATAAGCAGCCTTTTGAAGTCGTAGCGACAGCTGTGGAAGTCGAAGGCACGACAGATGAGACCTATGTCCTCCAGAAGAAGAGACATACCTTTGAATTCTTAAGAGAATATCCTCATCTCCGTCCGCGTACGAACACCTTCAGCGCTGTCTTCCGTCTGCGTTCCGTCTTATCCATGGCGATCCATGAGTTCTTCCAGAATCAGGGTTTCGTCTATGTCCATACACCGATCATAACCGGCAACGATGCGGAAGGTGCCGGCGAAGCCTTTACAGCTACTACCAGAGATGACGGCAAGTATTCCGAAGACTTCTTCGGCAAGCATGCCTTTTTGACTGTATCCGGACAGCTCCACGTCGAAGCTTTCGCGATGGCCTTCAGAGATGTCTATACCTTCGGTCCGACGTTCCGTGCCGAGAATTCCAACACGAAGACACACGCTTCCGAGTTCTGGATGATCGAACCGGAGATCGCCTTCGCGGATCTGGAAGACGACATGGATCTCATCGAAGATCTCATCAAATACTGCATCCAGTATGTCCTGGAAGAATGCCCGGAAGAGATGAAGTTCTTCAACTCCATGATCGACAAGACCCTGCTGGAAAGACTCGACCACGTCCTGCATTCCGATTTCCGCAGAATGACCTATACGGAAGCGATCGATCTGCTTCTCAAGGCCGATGTCAAATTTGAAAACAAGGTCGAATGGGGCATGGACCTCAATACCGAACATGAGAGATACATCTGCGAAAAGATCGTCGGCGGACCTGTCTTCTTAACAGATTACCCGAAGGACATCAAGGCCTTCTACATGCGTCTCAATGATGACGGTAAGACCGTTGCCGCCTGCGACCTCCTGGTCCCGCATGTCGGAGAACTGGTCGGCGGCTCTCAGAGAGAAGAGAGACTGGAATATATCGAAAGAAGAATGGACGAACTCGGCATCGAGAAGTCTACCCTTGACTGGTATCTCGATCTGAGAAGATACGGCGGCTGCAAGCACGCCGGCTTCGGTGTCGGATTTGAACGTTTCGTCATGTATCTGAGCGGTATGGAGAACATCCGTGATGTCCTGCCTTATCCGCGCACCCCGAAGAACCTGATTTTCTAAACTATGCTGATACAGATATCCGATGGCACCGTATTTTTCGGTGCCAACGATGTTTTTGAGAAGATCGATTTCTCGGTGAATGAGAATGAGAAGATCGCCTTAGTCGGACGGAATGGTTCCGGCAAGACGACGCTGCTCAAAGTCCTCACCGGGGAAGTCGAACTGGAGAGCGGTCAGGTCATACGCAACAGCCGCATCTCCATTGCCTATCTCAAACAGAACGCCCTTATGCATTCCGAAAAGACCGTCCGGGAAGAATTCGAGGAGGTCTTTTCGTCGCTGATCGCGATGGAAAAGGAACTGATGAAGAGGGCGGAAGAACTCGCTGTTTCTCCGGATGACAAGAAGATCGAAGAGTATTCGCGTCTGGAAGAAGAGTTCAAGGACAAGGGCGGCTATACTTATCTGAGTGAGATGAAGACCGTCCTCTACGGCTTCGGCTTTGGAGAAGATGATATCGACAGACCGTTGTCCTCTTTCTCCGGAGGCGAAAAGACCAAGATCGCCTTTGCGAAGCTGCTGCTGGAAAAGCCGGATCTCCTCCTGCTGGATGAGCCGACGAACCACCTCGATCTGTCAACGATCGAATGGCTGGAAGCCTATCTCTCCAAGTATAAAAAGGCCATGGTCCTGGTATCCCATGACCGTGTCTTCCTGGACAGGACGGTCAATACCGTCTATGAGCTTGAATACGGAAGCATCCGCAGATACAGCGGCAACTACTCCTCCTTTGTGGAACAGAAGAAGAACGATCTGCTGAGACAGGAGTCTGCCTA
>JAFOMB010000032.1 GCA_017419065.1 Erysipelotrichaceae bacterium
ACTTCCCCAAAGGAGAGACTCTCGATGACAAGAGCGATGAACTGATCCGGGAGATATTCGACAAGATCAACAAAAGACCTCGCAAATGTCTTGGTTACAGAACACCTTATGTAATCTATTATTCAACAGAGTTGCGTTTGGTTTGACAATTCAAGGTATAGAAAAACCCAAAGAGGGGTACACCTTTTTATTTCAGTGTCTACTCTTTGGGTTACAGTTTAACCGGATGCCTTTTCCTATCAGCTGTTTATTGCGGATCGGTAAACACCATGAAGCTGAAGTGATCGCTCATCTTTTTAAAGTTCTCGTAGTTCTCATAGCCGACGATGGCGACACCCAGATCATAGCTTTCTTCTTTGAAAGAGACGACCAGGAACGGGGTACCCGCATTGAAGAATTCCGTCTCTTCCTTGCTGAAGCCTCTCACGCTTCTTCCTTCAACACCGAAGTTCAGATCGCTCTCGAGGTTTTCTATCGCTCCCTCTTCTTCAGAAGAAACGGAATCGATGATCTCATCCGCAAAGGTCTTGGAGACGAAGAAGCCTTCTGCCGCATAGACACCTTCCGGATCATAGATCTCGATCAGAGTATCATCTTCACTGTAGTCTATCGTATAGCCGCTGTCTTCTCCCACCAGGAAGTAGACTTCGATGCCGTCCTCAAACATGATGTCGATGTAGTTCTGCGGATCGGCTTCTGTATCATCCGTACCTGTCTCATAGTAGGAAGGATCGATCTCCGGTATGACGGCGCTGTTGATGTCTGTCATGGACAGGTCTGTCGAGATCTTCGCGCTCTGTCCTTCGACTTCCGTCTCCATCTCCAGATGGGTATTGGCCACATAGCCGTCTTTATTGACCGTCAGGATCAGATCTCCTAATGTGACATTCTCTAAAGAGTCGCCGAGTCCTTCGCTGCCGAAGGCATTCAGGTAGGTCTTCGCGAAGTCTTCCTTCATCGTCAGGGTGATGATCGTATCATCTCCGTCTTTCTCCATAGAGGACTTTTCGATGTTGTCGAAGATGAGCTTCGAAAGAGCTCCCGGATCGGAGAAGAGCGCCGACGTGGAAGAAGTATCCGTTTCCGATTCCGTCACGGACTTTCCGTCATAGATCGTGACCTTTCCGTCTTTGGTCCAGGACTTCATCGTCATCTGTTCGTAGAGGACATCCATGAGGACTTCCATATAGACTTCATCATCGCTCTCATCGCTCTTGTCATGGCGCAGGACCGAGGTCTTGTAGGTCAGAGGAAGCGAGATGCCTCCCATCTCATAGGTCATCGTCCCGTCCATCGTATAGGAATCGAGATCATCCATCTTCGCATAGGCGTTTTTCAGTATATCTTCCGGTGTCTCTTTCTTTGTGCAGCCGCTTAATAAAAGTAAGGCTATAAAGAAAAGACTCAGTATCTTTTTCATGGTTCTTACTCCTTTTCCCCCTCTATTTTACAGAACGGGAGGGGTTTTTAAAAGGCGTGCTCTCACGCCTTGTGTTCCCTGTCGTATTTCAGCAGACAGCCGTAGATGATGTTCATGCCCAGCAGTAAGGACATCTGTAAGGCGAATGGATTGTTGCGGATCGGATCATCGCTTTCCGGGTATGTGAACAGCCGGTGATCGACGAAGTTCTCCTTCTTATCCAGGCACGAATCACCGGCCTGGTAGGCCGTCACCAGGATCTTCGAAGCCTTGCAGTTTTCCATCACTTCCGCGAAGTGTATGTCTCTTTCCGATACCTTATCACTGGACGAGACGACCACGATCACATCTTCTTTCCGGCAGGATTCGGCCAGACCGTTGATGCTCATCGCACTGTCGATCATGGCAGGATAGCGTCCTACCATCGACATGCGGTTGATGAAAGACAGGGCTGCTGTCTGATATTCTCCGACCGGATAGACATAGATCCTGCCGGCTTCCGCCAGTTTGACCACGATCTTCTCCAGGATATCCTCATCGATGGCTTCCAGGCACTGATCGACGATCTTCTTGGCCAGTTTTCCGATGAATACTGCGACATCTTTATAAGCTGAAGACTTGTCAAAGGCCTTGGCCATCTCACTTTCAAAATCTTCCTGATAGCGGATCTTCTCGACCTGCAGGGCAACAGAAAACTCACGGTAGTTCTTGAATCCCAGTTTACGGTAAAGGCGGATCGCACTCGGCTTGGAAACATACGAGGCAGCTGCCAGTTCCTGAAGGGACATATTTTGGACGTGATCGATGTTCTTGAGGATGTAATCCGCAAGAGAAATCTCAACACCGGTGAAATTTTCTTTTTTCTTCAGTTTTTCAATCGTATTCATAACAGTAAACCTTTTATATACAAAAATATATCGAAAAATCGACATTGTTTACAATCAAATACTCTTGAGATGTACCATTCGTAAAATGTTTTAACAGCGCACTTTCTTCACGTATATCGAACGGTTCAAAGCCATGGGAATTGTCAAAAAAACCTCCCTATTCTAGAATGAAGAGGAAGGAGAAAAACACATGAAATCAGCTTATTTTTTCTTAAGCAGATCCAATGATTCCTCAAAGGACCGCGTCTCTTTGAAGGAAGGAAAGTCCTGGATGATCGGCGTAAAGGACATTGAGGATGCCGCGAAAGTCGCCAATGAACTGATCGAGGAAGGCTTCGGTCAGATCGAACTCTGCGGAGGCTTCAAGGAGGAAGGATGCCGGAAACTCATCGAACTCACCGGTAACCGCATCTGCTTCAACTATGCCGTCCATCTCCCGGAACAGGAAGATCTCTATCAGGCGCTGTTCCCGTCAAAAAAATAAAGCTCACGCTTTATTTTTTTTTATTCCAGGACTTCGAGGATCATCCTGGCCGTGACGGAGTCCGTGATCAGGGTCTTGAAATAGCCCTTCTTCGCGCAGGCGATGATGCACTTGACCTTCTCCCTGCCGCCGCCGATACAGATGACATTCTTCACATCTCTTAATTTCTGGACATCATAGGTGACATAGAGATAACCCTCTTTGAGATCTGCCACACTGCCGTCTTCCAGGATCAGTGTCGATAATAGGTCGCCGATGACTCTCTTTTCTCCCTTGACCAGGAAGTCTGTCACCCGGTGGTAGCGGTTGACCCCGCCGATGCCCATGACCACGGTATCGATGTCATTCCAGAGGCTGTTGAGCGTCTCATAGCTCTTTTCCTCCTGCACAGACATCTCGTCTTTCTTGACGATGAACGGGATCTGGGCGAAATAAGCCGTGGACTTGAGCTTCTCCGAGAAGTCATTGGCGATGATCGTCGTCTGATAGTACGGGTCGGTAGAGTTCGTATAGCCGCAAAGAGGAGCGATGGACATGTTGTATTTGTTCAGGCTGTTGTCCAGCATCTTGCCGATATTGTAGATGGTATAGCCGACACCGACACCCAGGTTCCTGGCTTCCACCAGCATTCCCGGCAGGATCTGGGAGGCGAACTTGGATAGTTCGATGGAGATGGCCTGCTGGTCGATGATCTTCGGAGACATGGAGGCAACTCTGACATCCTCGAGTTTCAGTTTCTCCTTGAGCTTCTTTTCGTATTCGAGGACGTTCCGGCTCTGCGGCATGGAGACATTGATGGACACCATGCCGATCTGTCTGGCCTTGGTCAGGAGTCTGGAGACGTGGGGACGGGAAAGACCTTCCCTGGAGGCGATGGTCTTCTCGGAATCTCCCTTGATATAGTAGGCTCTGGCGATACGGTATACCTGATTATAGTCGGTCTTATCTTTCATGTGAGCTCTCACTTTCTGAACAGAATTACTTCTTCATTGTAGCAGAGAAAGAAAAAAGATGTACATATGTACATCTTTTTTACTGATAACAATTCTTTATGGAGCTTAGGCTCTCTTCGCTTCCTGTCTCTTGCCTAAGAGGTAAGTGACGACGAAGGCGATGACGACTGCCAGGACCATGACACCCATCATGCCCCAGAAGTTGCCCCAGGTGCCATCCGGGTTCATGTAGGCTGCGAAGGACAGGAAACCAGGACCGGCAACGACATACTGTGTCAGACCGAAGAGACCGGCGATGAAGCCGCCGATACCGCCGCCGACCATCGCACCGATGAGCGGATAACGGTTCGGGAACAGGACACCGTAGACACCAGGTTCTGTGATACCGCAGAGAGCGGTGATACCGGAACCGATACCGACCTGTCTGTTTTCTTCCTTCTTGGATAACAGAGCATACGCTAAGCAGGCGCCGCCGACAGCGACGTTGGCCGGAGCCATACCGGTACAGATCAGCGGGTCAGATCCGACTTCCGCCAGTAAGAGGAAGAGGACCGGATAAGTGGCGTTGTTCATACCGAAGAAGACAAGCCATACTGTGGTAGCACCGATGATCGCAACAGCGACAGCCGGAGCGAAGCGGTAGATCGCTAAGACAGCATTGGCTAAGCCGGTACCTACCCAGTAGCCTAACGGGCCTAAGGCGATGAGAGTGACCGGAACCGTGATCAGCATCGTGATCAGCGGAACGAAGATCGTTCTAAGGTTGACCGGCAGTGTTCTCTGTAAGAACTTGTAGACAACGGACATGAACAGCGTGCCTAAGACGACCGGGAAGATCTGGCCGTTATAGCCGATATTCGCAACCGGGATCCCTAAGAAGGTGAGCGTCTCCGGACGGTTCATCGTCACGTAGAGGAGGATCGCACCAAGGAAGGCACCCAGATACGGATTGGATTTGAGTCTGGAAGCACTGGAGAAACCGATGTAGACCGGTAAGAAGTACAGCATGGACTGCTGGATCGCCGTCAGGACGACGACAGTACCGTTGGAGGCATCCAGCCCGGCGAATGTCTGAAGGAGCGAGAGAACAGCTCCGGTAAGACCTCCGGCGATGAATACCGGGATGATCGGAGAGAAGGTACCGCCGATGTAGGACAGGACACTCTCGACAACAGAACCCTTCTTCTGGGAATCCGCCTTTAAGGCATCCGCATCATCGACAGAACCGGCTGCCTTGATGTCGTTCTTGATGACTTCCTCATAGAGCGTCGGGACATCCTGGCCGATGACGAACTGCTGTTCGCCGTTCTGGACGACGATGTTGATGACGCCCGGGATCTTCTTGGCTTCTTCGATGTTGAGCTTGGAGGCATCTCTCAGATTCATTCTGAGGCGGGTCATGCAGTGAGAAGCGGAGAGGATATTCTCGACGCCACCGCAGGCGGCGATAATATCGTCAGAGAGTTTCTTATAATCTTTCTTTGCCATATTTTCCCCTTTCGTTATCTGGTAAAGATCATTTACTTGTTCCAGTCAGGATTTTTGATCTTGTCCTTCAGGTCGGATGCGATCTCCGATGTCTTCGTGAAGTCTCTCCATTCAGACATGTCATAACCCCATTCCTGACCGTTGGACTTGATCAGTTTGGAATACCAGTAGAAGGAATCCTTCTTGTATCTCTTGAGATCTCTCAGATCATCATCTGTTCTGTTGACGAAGACAAGACCGTATCTCTTGGCCATACCGTTGCCGGTAGATAAGAGGTCTGTGAAGGACCATGGATTGAAGCCGAAGACTTCAACACCGTCCGCAATTGCCAGACCGACATTGTAGATGTAGTCTCTCAGATAATCGATACGTTCCTGGTCATGGACACATCCGTCTTCTCCCAGGTCTTCATGAGCACCGAAACCGGCTTCTGTGATGACCATTGGCAGGTGGTAGTGATCCCACATGTATCTGAGAGCGTATCTCATGGAGACCGCATCGATATGCCAGTCCCAGTCATTCGTTTCTACGAACGGGTTTCTGTCTAAGGCATATTCGCCCGGCCAGTTGGTATAGACGAATTCACCCTTGATGCCGTACTTGTTTAAGCCGATCTCCTGTGTATAGGATGGATCCGGCCACTTTCCGCAGTCAGAACGGTAGCAGTTGACGGCGATGAAGTCGATCTTGGCCTGTTCCAGGAGCTCCATATCCCCCGGCATGATCTTCGGATCGATACCGCGTTCTTTCCAGTAGTTCTGAATGAATAAGGAATAGTTCCTGTAAGCATAGGTATCGTTCCAGATCTTCTCTGTCAGTTCTTCCGCATTCATGGCAGCGATCTGATCTTCCGGCTTGCAGGACTTCGGATAGATCGGGACATAGCCCGGAACCGGTCCGATCTTGCCGCCTTCGACCATCTCATGGCAGGCAATGACAGCCTTGGCATGGCACATGTTCATGATGTGGTTGATCTGCCACTTCTTGACTTCCCATTCCTCATCAGTCAGTCCCTTGGCAACACCTAACCACTTGCCATAGACGATCTGCATGTTCTGTTCATTGATGGAGAGCCAGTATTTGACTCTGTCACCGAAGTTCTCGAATAATACTCTGCAGTAGTAGTCGAATTCATCGATGATGGCTCTGTCATGCCAGCCGCCGTACTTCTCATCGACCCAGCACGGCATATCGTAGTGATAGATCGTGACGATCGGTTCGATACCGGCAGCCTTCAGTTCATTGATAAGATTGTTGTAGAATTCGATGCCCTTCGGATTGACTTTGCGGTCAGCAGCCGGGATGATACGGGACCAGGAGATCCCGAAACGGTAGCTGGTAAAGCCGCATTCCTTCATCAGAGCGACATCTTCCTTGTAATGGTGATAGTGGTCAGAAGCGATCGAGTTGTCCGCAAACGGCTTCTTGGTCTGCGAGTTCAAATCGATGATAGCCTGTGTCCTTCCGTCTTCCAGCGTAGCTCCTTCGACCTGCCAGGCAGCAGAGGAGGCGCCCCAGAGGAAACCTTCCGGGAATACAGGGTTGGTATTGTGCTTCATGATCTTTCCCCTCCTTTTCTTGTAGTTTCATTATATGTAAACGCTAACAATGCACCGGTTTCAGGTTTTGCGACTATATGAGGATTTGGTATCATATTTTGACACCGCTTTCATCACGGTGATACTATATTGTCATGAATCCTGAGAGACATGGAAATTACGGGATCGTCCGGTTCAACCTGCTGACCTCGCTCCTTTCTCTGCTCAACAGAAATGACGAAAATGACACGGATTTCATCCTTGCCAGGTACTTTCTGCTGAATCTGAAAACGATAAAAAATATCAGTATCTACAAGATCGCGGAAGACTGCTATGTCTCACGCAGCTCCGTACAGCGCTTCATCAAGAACATCGGCTACGATTCCTTTACCCAGATGAAGTCCTCTATCGACGAGATCATCGCCCACGAGGACGGTTTTAAAGACTACACAGACCACACAGACTACGGCAGCTATATCACGGGTGCGATCAGCGCCATGGTCAGGGATATCGAAAAGACATCCCGTTCCGCACCATTCAGGAAGCTGCTGAATCTTTTTAATGAGTCCAGATCTGTCGTCATATTGACAGCAGAGGACTCCTCCCATGCCTGCAAGCTCTTCCAGCAGCAGATCCTGACGACCGGAAGACTCATCCGCATCATCTCCAGTGCCAACAACAATACCGACCTCTTGAAGACACTGAACAATGAGGACATGCTGCTGGTGTGTTCTGTGACCGGGAATTACGCTTTAGCCATCGATGAACAGTTAAAGGACATCAAGGCCAGGAAGTGTCTCATCACCCTCAATCACACCACGGCCTTTGAAGACAGTTATTCCTTCATCTACTATCTCTCCGATGAGATCCGGGTATCCTCCCGTTCCATCGTCTCTTCCCGCAATGTCTACAACAATTACGGGCTCACCTTCTTCTTCGATCTCTTCTTCCACGAGTGCTACCGCACTTATCAGAAAAGACAATAAAAAAGATATGTCATCGACATATCTTTTTTCGGCTCTCTTAACTTGCGTGTGGGTGTTATCCCCGGGAAGAAAGAAAAAGCCCTTCTGTTACGATTGAGTTGGACATCAAACAGTACAGAAGGGAGGAATGATTATTCCTGATAATGATTTTATCACAGCGCTGCTGAATATCCGGAAGGAAGATATCGAAGCGTGCACCGTCACCTGCCA
>JAFOMB010000246.1 GCA_017419065.1 Erysipelotrichaceae bacterium
CGACGACATTGTAGTAGTAGGCGCTCTTGAGATTGAATCCGGAGAAGAGATCGGTCAGAGCTTCTGTGGACTGGTTGAATACCCATTCTGTACCGGAGAGGGTGACAAGGTAGACACTCTTGGTGCTGTAGCCCTTCTTCAGTGTCCCTCTGGTGATGGTGATAGGACCCAGGGTACCTTTGTTGTAGCCGTCATAGACGAGATCGCAGATCTCATCGGCACTGGTGTAGGTGACGATGTTCTCTTCCGCATGGATGGCGTGGGCACCCAGGAAAGACGAGAAGAAAAGAGATACGGCGAGTAACAGAGCCAGGAACTTCGACTGTTTTTTCATAGTGCTGTCCTTTCGATGATGATAGTCCTCAAAGAGGTTTTTTCTTACCTTCATTATAAATGATGGATGTAAGCGTTTACAATCATTCTTTGGGAATTTCTGAGAGAACTTTATCCATGGCTGATAAAATGAAAGAGGAAAGAAGAGAAATCCTATGGAAATCAGAAAGAAGATCGATCACTTTGTCCTGAAGTACCTGGCTGTGCCGCGTCCGCCAAAGGTATCGGAAGATAAGAAACTCGTCGCCTGTATCGGTGACAGCATCACCTTCGGAGCCGGTGTGCAGGGAAGAAAAGAGAAGACCTGGGAGTACTATCTGAATGAGATCCTGGGTGATAAGATACAGGTCCTCAATTACGGGATATCCGGAAGGACGCTGCAGAAAGAGGGAGACTATCCCTATACCGTAGAGAAATTCTATGATCTCTCCCGGCAGCTCAGAGCCGACATCTATCTGATCATGCTGGGAACGAATGATGCCAAGCCGTATAACTGGAAAAAGGACCGGTATCATGAAGAACTGGTCACCTTTTCAAAGTCCTATCTCATGACCGGAGGTAAAGTCATCCTGATGACACCGCCGATGTGCTTCCCGGAAGAAAAGACCGGAGTCGTGGCCTTCGATATCGATGAAAAGACCATAAACGACATCGTACCGGAGATCGTCCGGAAGGCCGCGGAAGAACTGTCTCTTCCTCTTATCGATCTGAGGAGTTTTACGGAAGGACATTCCGAATGGTTCGATGACGGTGTCCATCCGAATGCGGAAGGCAATAAGGCCATCGCCGGATACATCGCGGAAGAACTAAAGAAAAAGTGAAGTTTCCTTCACTCAGATTGTTGACAAAGTCGATTTTTATGGACGATCTGGTTCATAAAGATCGGCTTTTCATTATGGATTACAGATCCCTCAATATTTGCTGCTCAGAATCGCAGTATTACCGGTATGTTTAAAGAAACAGAAGGATAAAATTCCTCAAGTTTCCAGTTCCATAACCCTATCTTCTTTAAGTTGTGCGACGCAAAAATCATCAGCGCCTGATGCTGATTCTTTTTGAGACCTCTTAGCCTTGTATATCGCAACCCGTGGTTTTCCTTGGCATCCGCGAATACTCTTTCAATCGTCCCTTTTCTTAACTTGTAAGTGTTCTTCCATCCATCGCTATGCCTGTACTCATCTGCCTGTTTGCGGTAGTGTTCCCAGATATGGATGAACAGTGTTTTTTCCTTCTGCTTCGTGCACTGATCTTTCAGTGGACATCCTTCACAATTCTTACAACGGTATTGTCTGTAGCCATCTCTGTTTGTCGTAACGTAACTTAGCACACATCCTTCTGGACAGAGGTAGCGGTCGTTTGTTTCATCATACTCAAAGTCTTTCTTCCTGACTTCTTTCTGATTGCCCATTGGCCTGTGATATGGCATTATCGGCTGTTGCCCGTTTTTGATGATCTCTCTGCAGATGTGTCC
>JAFOMB010000033.1 GCA_017419065.1 Erysipelotrichaceae bacterium
GACAGAGAAGTGTGTTGTATAAGGAAACAGGGAGTTGATGATACTATGGTAGGGAAAGAGAGGGAAGAAGATATGCTGGAAAAAGAAAAACTGGAAACATATCTTTCTCTCTGCATGAAGTCAGAAGCTGACTATGCAGAGATCTTTGAAGAGAGCACAAAAAGCGAAAGCATCTCCATGCTGAACGGGGAGACGGAAAGCGTCAGTTTGAATACGTCTTCCGGCGTCGGTATTCGTTTATACAAGGGATTACAGACAGTCTATGCCTACTCTAATGAGAATACGGAGGAAGCCCTGCTGCCTCTGATCGATGATCTGAGAGAGGCGATCGGAAAGGCAGACAAGGATACTGCTGTCGTCCTGACAAGAGTCGAGTATGAAAATAAGAATCCGGTCAGGGTCCCATTTGATTCCGTGTCCTTGGATGAGAAGATCTCTCTGCTGAAAAGGGGCAACGATGCCGCAAAGGCCTATGATGAAAGGATCGTCAAGGTCCAGGCCAATCTGATAAACAACCGCCAGGATGTCCAGATCTCCACGAGCGAGGGAAGACTCATCTCCGATCAGCGCAACAGGACGCGTATCGCGGTATCGGCCTTCGCGAAGGAAGGCGAGAACTTCCAGAGGGGATCGGATTCCCCGGGTGCCGGAACAGGCCTGGAGTTCTATGAAGAGACGACACCGGAAGATGTCGGAAGAGAGGCGGCCAGAGTGGCATTAGTCAACCTGAGAGCGAAAGACTGCCCGTCCGGTAAGATGCCGGTCATCATCGACAACGGCTTCGGCGGTGTCATCTTCCATGAAGCCTGCGGTCATTCCCTGGAGGCGACATCGGTCTCCAAGAACCAGTCTGTCTTCTCCGGAAAGATGGGAGAAAAGATCGCCTCGGATGTCGTGAGTGCTGTCGATGACGGCACCATCCCGAATGCCTGGGGTTCCGAGAACATCGATGATGAAGGGAACTTCCAGCAGAAGAGGGAACTCATCAGGAACGGTGTCCTGACATCCTATATGATCGACAAGCTCGGCGGAAGACGTATGGGCATGGCGTCTACCGGTTCTTCCAGAAGACAGTCCTACAAGTATGAACCGACATCCAGGATGTCGAATACCTATATCTGTGCCGGAGAAACCCCGTTTGAGGATCTCTTCAAGGGCATTAAAAAAGGTCTCTACGCGAAGAAGATGGGCGGCGGCAGCGTCAATCCGCAGACCGGTGAATTCAACTTCGCGGTACTGGAAGGCTACCTCATCGAAAACGGCGAGATCACGACACCTGTCAGAGGCGCTTCCCTTATCGGCAACGGCAGAGACATCCTCATGGATATCGACGCTGTTTCCGACAATCTGAAAAGAGGTCAGGGCATGTGCGGATCCGTATCCGGTTCTATCCCGACCGATGTCGGACAGCCGGCTATCCGCATCAGAGAGATCACGGTAGGAGGTACAGCACATGAATAGGGAAAAATGGATAGGATATGCCCTGGAACAGGGCTTTGAAAGCTTTGAAGTCTATCAGTCCACCAGTGAGGAAAAGACACTGAAATACTATGAAGGCGACATGGAATCCTTTGTGACATCCCATGTCCTCTCCACCTCCTTCCGCGGTCTCGTCAAGGGAAAGATGACCAAGGCGTCTACCGAAGATCCGACAGATGATCAGATGGAAGAGATCATCGGGATGATGAAGGATCAGGCCGATGTCATCACCAGTGACGATGTGGGAGAGATCCTGAAACCGGAAAAGACCGAGGAAGTCCATACGGACAGAGTCTTCAAGGAAGCTTCTACAGAGAAGATCCTGGAGATCATGAAGCAGATCGAAGAGAAGATCCTGGCCTATGACAGCCGTCTCTTCCAGGTCACCGATATGGAATACACGAGAAACAGAGGGATCCGGGAGATCGTCAACTCCTATGGCCTCCATGTCCGGGATGAAGATGTCTATGCGATCATCATGTCCGGAGCAGCGGCGAAAGAGGGAAACGAGATCCGCAATGACTATAAGATCGAACTGCTGGAAGATCCGGACAGCTTCGATGTGGACAGCTTTGTGAAGGAACTCTGTGAAGAGGTCCTGGGAAAACTCAATTCCTCTTCCCTGCCGAGCAGAAAGATGAAGGCCATCATCCGCAATGACGCGATGACTTCTCTCTTCTCCGCCTTCACCCCGATGTTTTCCGGTGAACTCATCGGAAAGGGCATCTCCCCATTAAAAGATAAAGTGGATGAAGTCGTCTTCTCAGAAAAGATCACCGTCATCGATGATCCGAAGAACACCGACTGTCTGCAGATCGCCAACTACGATGATGAAGGTCATCCTACGCATAAGAAGACGGTCGTCAACAAAGGCGTCTTCAAGACAGTCCTTCACGATACCCGCTCCGCCAGAAGGATGAAGACGTCCTCTACCGGCAACGGCTTCTTCGGAAGTGTCTCCCCGTTCAATATGTCCATTGAAAAGGGTGAAAAGGATCTGAAGGCACTGGAAGAAGCGATGAAGGAAGGCCTCGTGATCACGGACTTCCAGGGACTCCATGCGGGCATCGACTTCGTCACGACGAACTTCTCCTTACAGTGCAGCGGCTATACTGTCAAAGA
>JAFOMB010000247.1 GCA_017419065.1 Erysipelotrichaceae bacterium
ACTCTATTGGACTTCGTCTCGATATCCAGTTCCTTACAGATCCTCTCCAGCCACTTGGAACCGCTTCTTCCTACAGAGACGATGCACTTGCTTCCCTCTGCCTCCCCGCCTTCATAGAGGACCTTGTAGCCGTCTTTCAGGACTTTCAGGTGTTCTACCGGCGTATCGAAATAGAAGTCGACATGCGGGGCGATCTCGTTGTAGAGGTTCTGCAGCACGACGTAGTTGATATCCGTTCCCAGATGCCTGACAGAGGCTTCCAAGAGGGTGAGATTGTTCTGCGTGCACAGTTTCTTGAAGGAAGTGCCGGCTGTAGAATAGAGCTTTGTGCCCTGTCCGCCATGGGAGACGTTGATCTCATCGACATAGTGCATGAGCTCCAGTGCCTTCTTCCGGCCGATGTATTCATAGAGATTGCCTCCGAAGTCATTGGTGATGTTGTATTTGCCGTCGGAAAAAGCTCCGGCGCCGCCAAAGCCGTTCATGATGGCACAGCGCTTGCACTTGATGCAGTTCTTGATCTTCACGCCGTCGATCGGACACTTTCTCTTTTCTAACGGATAGCCGCTTTCAAAGACAGCGACCTTTTTCTCCGGAGCCTTTTTGATCAGTTCATAAGCTGAGAAGATGCCGCCCGGACCGGCACCGATAATGATGACATCGTATTTCATAGATCATTCACTCCACAGAATCCATTGTACTATAAACCTTCTTTTTTTCCGGTTCATCTCCTCTTCAAAAAAATGAATATTATTTACTATTATTATTAATTATGTTAAATTGTGTTTTCGCTGTTTTTGAGTCTTCCGTTTTTTGGGTTTCATGGTATCATCTATGTATGTTGTTGAAACAACATAGGAGGAGAAAAATGAAGAAATTACTTACTCTCTTACTCGCAGTAATGATGATCTTCGGCCTCGCAGGCTGCGGAAGCAAGCCGGCCGATGAACCAGCTGCTGACGACAAGACGATCGACACTCTGACGATCTCCTTTGTCCCGAGTAAGGACGCCGATGTCATCCTGACTGCTGCTGAACCTCTGAAAGAGATCCTCAAGGCAAAATTAGCTGAAAAGGGATACACAGTCAATAACGTTGACATCTCTGTCGGTACTGACTATTCCGCTACCGGCGAAGGTATGATCTCCGGTTCTATCGATATCGGATTCATCCCTGCTTCCACATATGTTTTATATCATCCGGATGGAGTCGAACTCTTAGTCGAAGCTCTGCGTTACGGCGTCGGCGATGCTGACCACAAAGTCATCAACCCGGCTGACGGTATCACTCCTTGGAATGCCGGCATCACTACCGATGCTGACGGCATGGCTACCGGTTATGCTTCCCTGATCTATGTCAACATCGCTACGGAAAAGGGTGCTGACCTCTATGAAAAGGCTCAGGCAGGCACTCTGACATGGGACGATGTCAACAGCGCATCCTGGTATGTCTGCTCTTCCACTTCTTCTGCCGGTTATGTCTATCCGTCTCTCTGGCTCAACCAGAACTTCGGTGAAGGCGTCGGCGAAACCAAGAAGACAGTTGCTGACCTCGCCAATGTCATTCCGGACGGTTCTTATGCCAACATGATGAACTCCTTATTGACCGGTCAGGTCGATGTCACTGTCGGTTATGCTGATGTCCGTAAGGATGCTGCTTCCACAGAGAACTTCGAAGCTGCTTACGCTGACGAGATCGCTGCCGGCACATACACCAATGTCTGGGATGTCGTCAAAGTCATCGCTGTTTCCGACTACATCATGAACGATACGATCTGTGTCGCTTCTCAGGAAAAGGATCCGAAGATGACTCCGGAATTCGTCAAAGCTTTACAGGAAGCATTCGTCGAGATCGGTCAGACCGAAGAAGGTTTAGCCTGTGTCGAACCGTATGCTCACAAGGGCTATCAGGTAGGTCAGGATTCCGACTATGACGGAACCCGCGCTGCCAACGCTTTATTCCAGTAATCAGTCTTGAAAAGGGCGTATTTTTACGCCCTTTTCTTTTAAACAAAGGGGAGAAAATATGATCAAATTCGACCATGTAGACAAGGTCTATCCAAACGGAGTCAAAGGTTTGGATGATGTCTCTCTGGAAATCGAACAGGGAGAATTCGTAGCGGTCATCGGTCTTTCCGGTGCAGGTAAGTCCACACTGATCCGCACCGTCAACAAGATGATCGACATCACAGGCGGAGAACTGACGGTAGACGGCGTCAATGTCTCCAAATTAAAGGGAAAGGAACTCCGTGACTTCCGCAGAAGGATCGGCATGGTCTTCCAGTCTTTCAACCTCGTCAACAAGACGACGGTCATCAACAACGTCCTCTCGGCAAGAGTTGCCGATATGTCTTTCTTCAGGACGCTTTTAGGTCTGTATTCCAAAGAGGACAAGATCGCCGCTCTGGAATCCCTTGACAAAGTCGGGATCCTTGACAAGGCCTATACCCGTGCAGACCAGCTTTCCGGCGGTCAGGCACAGCGTGTCGCCCTGGCAAGAACTCTGACACAGAATCCGGAGATCATCCTGGCGGATGAACCGGTCGCCTCTCTGGACCCGATCATGGCGGATGTCGTCATGGAAGACTTCCAGAGGATCAATAAGGATATGAAAATCACAGTCATCATCAACATCCACCATGTTGACCTGGCTTTACAATATGCGAGCCGTGTCGTCGGCATCCGTGCCGGCAAGATCGTCTATGACGGTCCGGTCGCCAATGTCAATAAAGACGTCCTGCGTCAGATCTATGGCAGAGATCTGAACGACGACGAAGTCATGAAGGAGAAGGTCGATGCTTGACGACCTCCTTCACATCTTCTATCCGCGGACATACACTTTGAGCAATGGCAAGGTGGTCAAGGAGAAGTTCAACTGGGCTCCTTACATCACCATCGCCGTCATCGTCTTTACCGTCCTCTGCATGAGGATCACCAAGACCGATATGAAGATATTCTTCGACAGGTTCGGAGAATTCACCGCCATGCTGAAAGCCATGTTCCCGCCGTCCTGGTCATTCTGGGACAACATGAAGAAGCCGATGCTCGATACCATCGTCATGTCCTTCCTGGGAACTTTCTTCGGTATCGTCATCGCCCTTCCGGTCAGCTTCTACCTTTCTGCCAACTTCAAACTGAATAAGACCTACCTGGCAGGCCACAGAGGACTCTTAAGCATCCTCAGGACCCTCCCTACCCTGGTCTATGCCAGACTGATCTCGATCGTCATCGGCACCGGTACTTTGGCCGGTACCATCTCCATCGCGATCTTCACGTATACCATCGCCGTCAAGATGTTATACGAACAGATCGAAACGATCGACATGGGTCCGTATGAAGCCCTCGAATCCACCGGTGCTACCCGAGTCAAGTGTATGATCAAGGCAGCCTATCCGCAGGTCAGAGGCTACTTCTGGTCGACGGTCCTCTACTGTTTCGAGACCAATGTGCGTAGTGCCGCCATCCTCGGTTACGTCGGAGCAGGCGGTATCGGTGTCCAGATCAACGAACAGCTCAAGTGGCGTGCCTATGGCAATACCGGTCTGATGGTCTTTGTCTTAGTCATCACCGTCGTCGTCATCGAGACGATTTCCCGCGAACTGCGGAAGAAGATCATGCAGGGGTGAGTTATGAGCGAGAAAACACGTGTCAATGAACAGCTGAACAAATACCCTCCGGTATGGCCGCGTTTTGTGATCTCGGCCCTCGTCATCGCCGTCGTCATCTTCCTGACCCGCTATTCCATCGACCTCAAAGGTGTCAACTCCAAGGGTCTTTTGATCGCCAAAGCGGCTTTGCAGGGACTTGTGACACCGAACTGGTCCATGGTCGTCGATATGAGCACTGCCGGTCTCCTGTACATGCTGATGGAAACACTGGCGATCGGCTTCTTAGGAACGATCTTCGGACTCATTCTGGCGCTGCCGCTGGCCTTCCTTGCCAGCCGCAACATCTGTCCTCGCTGGGTCAACTTCATATGCCTGACCATCATCGCCATCATCCGAGCCTTCCCGGCCTTCATGTACGGTATCATGTTCGTCAAGGCGGTCGGACCTGGCGCCTTTGCCGGTGTCCTGTCCATGACGATCAGCTCCGTAGGCATGCTGGCGAAACTGCTGGTCGAAGCGATCGAAGACCTCAACCCGGGCATCGTCGAAGCTCTGGACGCAGCCGGATGTACGACCTTTGAAAAGATCCGCTACGGCATCATCCCGCAGTTATCCTCCAATATCGTCTCCATCGTCATCTACCGTCTGGATATCAACGTCAAGAACGCCTCTATCCTCGGTGTCGTCGGTGCCGGCGGTATCGGTGCTCCGCTGATCTTCTCGATCGCCAAGCAGTCCTGGCATGATGTCTCCGCCATGCTGTTCGGTCTCATCGTCTTGGTCCTCATCCTTGAATACTTCTCCACAAAACTGAGGAGAAAACTCTCAACAGGAGAATAAATGAAATTCCGTCTATTGGTAAGCAGCGACGTTCACGGAACGGTCATGCCCTATCGATATTCTGACTTAAAGCCATGTGATCATGGCTTTTTGAAAGTCAAAGCCACCATGAAGAAATGCATCGATGAAAACACCGTCATCATCGATAACGGCGACATTCTGGAAGGATCTCCCCTCCTTTCCTATCACTACCGTTATGAAAAAGACGAAAAGAATCCGATGCTTTCATGTACAGAGAATTTCGTCGACTACTTCAATATCGGCAATCACGATTTCAACAATGGCCCGGAAGAACTCTTTGACTACATCAGCAAGAGTACCGGTACCTGTATCTGCGGCAACATCCGCTATCACGATGTCCCGATCGGAAAGGAATACGTCATCCACACGCTGAAAGACGGCACGAGGCTGGCATTCATCGGTGCCTGTACCCAATACATTCCCAATTGGGAAAAGCCGGAAAATATCGAAGGATTCAGCTTTGAGGATGCCTGTGTCTTCTTTCAAAGGATGTGCAGGAAGGTAAAGGAAGAGGAAAGGCCTGATGTCCTGATCGCTGTCTACCACGGCGGCTATGAGAAAGACTTTGAAGGAAGGGAACTGATCCCGGATACCGGAGAAAATGAGGCCTACCGTATCGCCGAATCCGTTCCGGAGATCGACATCCTGATCACCGGTCATCTTCATTTATCCATTGCCGGTACCCTCTTCGGCAAGCCTACCTCACAGACAAGACCCAACGGCGTCGAATTCGCCCTGATCGACTATGATACGGACGCAAAGACCGGAGAGGTAAAACTCATCCCATCCACAGCGGAAGCGGATCCTAAAGAGCTTTCCTCCTTTGAAGAAATCGAGAAGAGAGTCTCGAAATGGCTCGATTCCCCGATGGGAAGAGTCAGAGGGACCGATCTCCGTATCAAAGACGAAGAAGAGGCCAGGCTCCATAAACATCCGCTGGTCTCCTTCCTCAATCAGGTAGAGAAGGAAGTCACCGGTGCCGAACTGGCTTCTACCGCCATCTTCTCCGGTGCCATAGGCTTTCCGCAGGAGATCACGATACGGGACATCGTCTCGACCTATGTCTACCCGAATACTCTCGTCATGATGGAGATCGACGGAAAGATCCTGAAAGAATACCTGGAAAGATGTGCCGAGTACTTCAAAGAGGAAGACGGAAAGATCGTTCCGTC
>JAFOMB010000034.1 GCA_017419065.1 Erysipelotrichaceae bacterium
CAGACCATGTCCATATGCGCCTGTAAAATGAGTCCTGGCGCATTTTCATAGCCCTCAGAGGCTTTTTTATCAATGATGACATTCCATACCTCATCCTGCTTATAATCGAATCCATGGGCTTTAGCGAAGTCTACGATGAAATCGCTGAGAGCCTTCTCATTTCTTGACCCGTGCGGGATCTTGCAGAGTTCATGGAACCAGTAGCAGTGTCTCTTGTTCAGATCGAATTCCATATGCTTATTCCTCCTGTTTGAGATATCTGTTCATCCAGTCGGTGATCTCATCCAGTCTCTTCTTTCTGTGAAGCGGCTTGCCGTTGCGGGAGAGTTCATGGTTTTCCCCCTTGAAGATCACGAGCTTGCTGTCGACACCGGAGATCTTGACCGGTGTATAGAACTGTAAGGCTTCCGGCAGTGTACAGCGGTAGTCTTCCGTGGAGTGGATGAATAATAACGGGGTCTTGACGTTGTTGACGTATTTCAACGGGGAGATATCCCAGAGTTCTTTTTCACAGTGTTTCACATCCCTGAACTGCATCTCGATCGGGAAGTCGATGCCGTAGTCGGAGACTGTGACTTCCGTGATCCAGTTGGAGATGGAGCGCTGGGTAGCGGCTGCCTTGAAGAAGTCGGTATGGCCGACGATCCAGTTGGTCATATAGCCGCCGTACGAGCCTCCGGTGACACCGACTCTGTCTTTGTCGATAGCCGGATATCTCTTTAAGACTTCCTTTGTGAAGTCCATGATGTCTTCGTAATCGATCTTGCCGTAGTTGCCGTTTCTCAGATCCGCGAAGGCGTTGCCTCTTCCATCCGAGCCTCTCGGGTTGCAGAAGAAGACGAAGTAGCCTTCCGATGCCCAGGCCTGCATCTCATGCATGTAGATAGCGCCATAGGCACACTTCGGTCCGCCGTGGATATCCAGGATAGCCGGATATTTCTTACTTGGATCGTAGTTGATCGGCTTGATGACCCAGCCCTGTACCGGATCCTTCTTGTCGAGATAGAACTCTTCCGGTGTTCCGATATAGCGGCCCTTCAGGACCGGCTTGTTGATGGAAGTCAGGACCTCTGTCTTTCCGTTCTCCGTGACGCAGACCTCTTCCAGGGCCTGATCGATCATGGCGATCGAATAGACCTTTCCTGTCTCGAAATCAACGGTGAAGTCATCGACAGTCCCTTCGACTTCCACGACTCTCTCCAGGTCCTTTCCGGTAAACTTCACGACGATGGTCTTTCCTCTTTCGCAGGTGGAGAAATAGACCTCATTTTCCTTCTTGGCGAAGGCCTTTGTCTTTCCATATCGTGCATCGGATAAGACGGCGTTGTAGAAGGTGTATTCGTTCCTGAGCAAGAGTCTGGTCTTTCCGTCTTTCAGTTCATAGAACCAGGAGGCTTCCATGGCTCCGTATTCTTTCGCATAGGTGCCTAAGACCACTTTCTTATCTTTGAAGTAGAAGGCTCTCTGTATCTGCATCTTCTTTTCAAAGAGCGTCTCTGTCTTCTTCGTCCTGGCGTCGTATTCATAGACCAGGGACCACTTCCCCTTGAAGTTCGTGAAGTCCACACCGGAGAAGAGGATCTTTCCGTCTTTCACATCGAAGCTCTCGACGTCCATCGTCGAAGAGGTCACTCTCCGGATGGCCTTGGTCTTCTTGTTTACCAGGAAGAGCGTGGAACGGTTGCCGTTGGTGATGCCGGCGCCGTTGTAGCAGAACGGGTATTCATCGAGGATGACATAATCGCTGTTGTCCTTCTGCTTCTTGAAGAAGGCCTTCTGCTCTTTTGGTGTGAGCTTATAGAAATCCGGGCAGGCTCTGTTGACCGTGGCCAGGACGAGGTAATTGTTCTTGTCGAAGTCCCGAATGTCATCGACGGAGAGCGGCAGTTCAAAGGCCTTGACGGTCTTACTTCCCTCTAAAGCGAGGAAGGAAGTATAGCCTTCTTTCTTATTGTCCGGATCGACGAGGAGGAAGTCCTTGGTTAACGGAAAATAGCTGACCCTTTTCTTGCGTAAGACGACCTTGTCGCTTCCGTC
>JAFOMB010000248.1 GCA_017419065.1 Erysipelotrichaceae bacterium
AATATATCGACTGTATCGAATCGAAGTTCCATTTCCTGAAACATGAACTGCTTTTCAGGGATATGGGCTGGCAGATCACCGGGAACTTCCTGGGAATGGAATTCCAGATCCTGGATGAGGGAGGAAATGTCCTGGCGGATGTCGATGAAGAGATGTGGCATTTCACCAAGCAGTACAGTATCACGGTCCATGATGAAAGGAATGCGGAACTGCTCCTGCTCATCGTCCTGGCCATCTATGAATATGACAGGGCCAATGAAGCAGCGGCGGCCGCTGCTGCCTGAAGACGCGAAAGCGTCTTTTTATACAAAGACAGCGGAAACTTGCTACACTGAAGATAGAAAAGAGGTTTGATCATGACGTTAATAGAAGCCTTGAAGGAAAGACACTCTGTCAGACAGTATTCTCCGATCGGACTGAAGAGAGATGATGTAGAAAAGATCCAGGCACTGATCAAGGAAGTCAATGAGGAAAGCGGACTGGCAATAAGATTCGTCAGAGATGATGAGAAGGCCTTTGAAAACTTCCTGGCCAAGTACGGGAAGTTTAAGAATGTCTCCAACTATCTGGCCCTTGTAGGTCCGAAGAGCGATGACCTGGAAGAGAAGTGCGGATACTATGGCGAGAAGATCGTCCTGGAAGCCCAGAGGATGGGACTCAGGACCTGCTTTGTGGGAGGTACCTACCGTAAAAACAAGAAGGTCCTCTATCTGAAGAAGGAAGAAGAACTCGTATGCGTCATCGCCATCGGTTATGGCGAGAATGACGGATATGCCCATAAATACAGAAAGATTCGGGAGATCTCCAATCTTACAGAGGAGTCTCCGGAGTGGTTCAGAAAGGGTGTCGGCGGCGCTATGATGGCTCCGACAGCCCTGAATCAGCAGAAGTACTATCTGGAATGCACAGGCGAAAAGGTAAAGGCGAAAGCCGGAAGAGGACCTTTCACCAAGGTCGATCTGGGGATCGTCAAATACAACTTTGAAGTGACATCCGGAAAAGATCACAGCGTCTGGGAGAACTGATATGAATGAGATGATGATGCGGAAATACGCCTATACCCTGGCCAGAGTCGGGCTCAATGTCCAGAAGGGACAGCCGGTACTGGTAGAAGCCTGTATCGACGGGGCCTACTTTACCCCGGTATTCGCGGAAGAGTGCTATAAACTGGGAGCTTCCAATGTCATCATCCACTATCTCGATGAGGCCAATATGAAGGTCGCTGCCCGCTACAGAAGCCGGGAAGATGTCGAGAGAGTCGAAGACTGGGAAGAAAGACAGTGTCAGAAGTATCTCGATGAAGGGGCCTGTTATGTGAGACTGGAAGGCGTCGATCCGGCTTTGATGGCGGATGTGCCGGAAGAGGAAGCCAATGCGATCTTCGGACATATCGATACCGTCCGGAACATCATGAGAAGAGCTTCCAGAGAAAAGGGCTGCCAGTGGCTGATCGCCATGGTACCGACAAAGAAATGGGCGGACTATATCCTTCCGCATGTGGAAGAAGATAAGAGACTGGATTTCCTGTGGGAGACCCTGTTAAAACTCTGTTACATCGATGAAGACAACGATGTCGTAAAGACCTGGGAAGAAAACAGAAAAGCCAACCGGGAAAGAGGAGAAAAACTCGATTCCCTTCATCTGAGAAAGCTCCATTATACAGCTTCCAACGGAACGGATCTGACCGTGGAACTCACCCCGGATTCCCTCTTCGGCGGAGCAAGCGAAGCGAAGATCCCGTTTATCGCCAACATCCCGACAGAAGAGATCTGCACGACACCGGAGAAGTACGGCACAGAGGGTGTCGTCTACGCTTCCAAACCGCTGGTATTAGGCGGCAAGAGTATCGAGAACTTCGGCTTCCGCTTTGAAAAGGGTAAAGTCGCAGAAGTCTATGCGGAGGAAGGCAAGGAGATGCTGGAGAACCTGGTAGCCAGGGATGAAAATGCCGGCTATTTAGGAGAAGCAGCACTGGTGGAATATCACTCCCCTATCTCCATGAGCAATCTCGTCTACTATACGACGCTCATCGATGAGAACGCCTCCTGCCATCTCGCTTTAGGAAGAGGCCTGTCTCATAAACAGCCGTCTGATCCGAAGTATACCTTCAATGACTCCGTCATCCATATCGACTTCATGATCGGGACAAAAGACATGCGTATCACCGGGATTACCGAGGATGGAAGAGAGGTCCCTGTCTTCGAAAACGGCGATTTCGCCCTGTAAAACAATAAAGACCGTGCAGTGCACGGTCTTCTTTTTATAATGTTCTCTCAGCGGCTTTGATGACGTGTGACAGCAGGATAGCCGTCGTAAGTGATCCGATCCCTCCCGGTACCGGTGTGATGTTTTCTACGAGGCCTTCCACATCCTCGAAGAGGACATCGCCGCAGAGTTTCTGCTTCTCTTCATTCCAGGAGATGCCCACATCGATCACCGTCTGATGTTCGTTGACGTAGTGATGATCGACGATCTCCATCTCGCCGGTAGCACAGACGAGGATATCAGCCTTTGAAGCAATGGCAGCGGTATCCTGAGTCTTGGTGTGGCAGATCGTAACTGTCGCATCCCGGTTCAGCAGCATCATGGAGACAGGCTTTCCGATGACCAGGGATCTTCCTAAGACCACAGCGTTCTTTCCCCGTAACGGGATATCGTAATAGTCCAGTGTCTCAATGACGGCTTCCGCGGTACACGGCGCAAAGCCGGTATCTCTTTTGGTGAAGACACCGCTCAGGGATAAATCAGTACAGCCGTCGACATCCTTTTCCGGAGCGATGCGCTTTCTCAGTTCATCCTTCTGAAAGCTCTTCGGAAGAGGACGGAATACCAGGATCCCGTGGATCCTGTCATCCTGATTGACTTCTTCCAGTTCTTTATAGAAGTCTTCTTCAGATACATCCTTCGGGAATACGTGTTTCTCCAAGAGGATCCCGCATTCCTCAGCACGTTTGACGATGCCTCTTTCATAGGAGAGGTCGGCGTCATCTTCACCGATGCGGAATACAGCCAGAGCAGGAGCGATTCCCTGCTTTTTCAGTTCTTCACAGGCTTCTCTGTTTCTTTCGATGATGGCCCTGGCAACAGGGCTTCCCTTCAGCAGTCTCATTCGTGGAGCCTTCTTTCTACATAGCGGTAGACCTTCAGGGCTCTTTCAGCATATTCCTGTAAGAGGTCATCTGCTTCTTTCTGGAGCTTCTCCGCATAGTCTCTGTCTTTCATGAGACGGGTATTGACCAGGACATTGAAATGAGCGCCATAGAGGACCCCTTCTGCCAGCATGACCGATGTCGCCGCATCGCTGATCGCCAGCTTGGAGGAGATCGGAGCGAGTCTTTCATCAAGTTCAATGACGCGGCAGGTCTTCTTCAGGATCTCGAAAGGAGAAGCGGCAGCTGCTTTGAGACAGCTTTCCATCTTTTCTTCATAGCCTTCGCTGTCCTTTGGAAGGGAGTAGACAGCGGAGAGCGGTCTGAAGGCTTCCGCGTCTTTTTCTATCGCATCCAGAAGTTCTTCTCTCAGTATGGAGAGTTCCTTCTGGATATCTGTAAGTTCTTCAGTGTATTCCAGGAATTTCTTCTTCCCGATGGTGAGGCGGGTGACCATCTCGCCTAAAGAGGCTGCCAGAGCACCGCAGGCGGCAGAGACGCCTCCTCCTCCCGGTACCGGTTCTTTAGAAGCGCTTTGGGAAGCGAATTCCTCCAGTGTCCAGTTCTTCATCAGAAGAGCCCCGTGATCACGCCGTTTTCATCGACATCGATCTTTTCGGCAGCCGGTACTTTCGGAAGTCCCGGCATCGTCATGATCTCCCCGGTCAAAGCGACGATGAAGCCGGCACCGGCAGATACCTTCAGGTTGCGGACAGAGATGCGGAAGTTCTTCGGAGCACCGAGCTTATTCTGGTCATCCGAGAAGGAGTACTGTGTCTTGGCCATACAGACAGGCAGCTTTCCAAAGCCGAGTTCTTCGAGCTGTTTGAGCTGTCTTGGGGCACTGCCGACGAGGTCGACACCGTCCGCGTGATAGATCTTCACAGCGATGGCTTCCAGTTTCTCTCTGATGGAGAGGCCATCTTCATAGGCGTAATGGAAATCCTTCTTCTCTTCACAGAGACGTACGACTTCTTCCGCCAGGGCAATGCCCCCTTCTCCGCCTTTGGCCCATACTTCGGACAGGGCCGCATTGACACCGAGCTCCTGACAGCGCTTTTCCACGAGGTCGAGTTCGGCCTTCGTATCGGTCGGGAAGGCGTTGATGGCGACGACGCAAGGGAGTCCGTAGACATTCCTGATATTATCGACGTGCTGAAGGAGGTTCGGAAGTCCCTTCTCCAGGGCTTCGAGGTCTTCTTCATTGAGTTTGTTTTTCGGGACGCCTCCGTGGTGCTTCAAGGCACGGACGGTGGCGACGATGACGACAGCATCCGGTACGAGGTGGGCCATACGGCACTTGATGTCGAGGAATTTCTCAGCTCCTAAGTCAGCACCGAATCCGGCTTCTGTGACAGCGTAGTCGCCGAGTTTCATAGCCAGCTTTGTGGCCGTGACGGAGTTGCAGCCATGGGCGATATTCGCGAACGGACCGCCGTGGACAAAGGCCGGTGTCCCTTCCAGTGTCTGGACGAGATTCGGCTTGATAGCGTCCTTGAGCAGGGCAGCCATGGCACCCTGGGCTTTCAGCTGACCGGCTGTGACCGGCTGATTGTCATAGGTATAGGCAACGACGATACGGGAAAGTCTCTCCTTGAGGTCTGTGATATCCGCTGCCAGACAGAGAACAGCCATGACCTCGGAAGCGACAGTGATATCGAAGCCGTCCTGCCTCGGTGTCCCGTCTGTTCTGTTTCCCAGTCCATCGACGATATTGCGCAGCTGTCTGTCGTTCATATCGACAGCTCTTCGCCAGGTGATCCTTCTCGGATCGATATTCAGGGCATTTCCCTGCTGGATGTGATTGTCCAGCATGGCAGCCAGAAGGTTATTGGCAGCGCCGATCGCATGGAAGTCTCCGGTAAAGTGCAGGTTGATGTCTTCCATCGGTACGACCTGGGCATAGCCGCCTCCGGCAGCACCGCCCTTGATCCCGAAGACCGGTCCTAAAGAAGGCTCGCGTAAAGCGACGACAGATTTCTTTCCGATCTTCCGGAGGGCATCCGCGAGACCTACGGTAGTCGTCGTCTTCCCCTCTCCGGCCGGTGTCGGATTGATGGCAGTGACCAGGATGAGCTTTCCATCCTTTTTATCTTTCAGTTCTTTCTGGAAACGGCTATCGATCTTGGCCTTGTAGTTTCCATAGAGTTCCAGACTCTCTTCCGGTATGCCGATATTTTCGGCGATCTTTGTGATCTTCTCCATCTTACAGGCCTGGGCGATCTCGATATCTGTAAACATGGCGCCTCCTTCCTCCTGATATGATCAGGACCTACTCATTTATTATAGTCAATTCCCTGAACATAAAAAAAGAGACCGCAGTCTCTTTTTAGGATACATGGTCGGGATGATAGGATTTGAACCTACGACCCCCTCGTCCCGAACGAGGTGCACTACCAAGCTGTGCTACATCCCGATGGCAACATTAATAATAACGCGAAAAGACCTGTTGTGACAAGTCTTTTCGCTTATGCTTCCCCGTCTTTTTCGGAAAATTCCTCTTCTCTGGCGAAAAGAGCACGGGTAAAGAGGCTCTGGAGTTCATCGTTGAAGGCGTCATGGAACTTGAGACTGGCACAGTCATTCTCGGTGAGACGGTCGATGTGTTTGTTTATGAGGGAGGAGAGTTCGACAGTGACGGTCTTCTTCATGGAAGAACGGCGGAACTTGGAGAGGACACATTCCAGCATCCTCTTCTCTGTAAGGGCATGGACAGGTCTGACGAGCTTGCGGACGAGGAGGGTCGTCTCATCTTCATAGAAGACGGAGAAACCGTCATCGACGTAGGCATCGCGTATGACCTCTTCGATCAGAGGATCGACATTGACTAAGAGATAGTATTCATTCATAGATTCTGTATAACACACTTTCTAGCGGAGTTCCAGTCTGTTTACGACATTGACCGGTTCTCCCCTGCGGTAGGCTTCGATATTCTCTTTGATGATGGAGAGAAGCCTCTTTCTCGTATCATTGGCTTTCCAGCCGATATGCGGTGTCAGGATGACATTGTCCATGTCAAAGAGAGGGCTCTTTGGATCGAGAGGTTCTCTCTCCTGTACATCCAAAGCGGCTCCGGCGATAGTGCCTTCTTTGAGAGCTCTGATCAGGGCTTCTTCATCTACGAGGGCACCCCGGGAGGTGTTGATGAGGAAGGCAGTCTTCTTCATAGTGGAGAGGGCCTTTTCATCGATGATGTGTCTTGTTTTCTCCGTGAGCGGACAGTGCAGGGAGATGTAGTCACTCTGCTTCAGCAGTTCTTCGAAAGACGCATGTCTTACCCCTTCTCTGTCTTCCTTCGGTGTACGGGTATAGACCAGGACATCCATGCCTAAGGCTAAAGCGACATCTCTGACTCTGGATCCGATATGACCTTCTCCGATGATGCCGAGGGTCTTGCGGAAGACTTCGTTGTGACTGACCCGGAGGTATTCGCTGAAATTCCTCTTATCTCCCCTTTCGATCATGCGCATCTGCTGGCCCAGAGAAGAAGAACACATCAGAAGGAAGGCAATGGCCATCTCGGACACGGATTCCGTGGAATAGGCCGGGATATTGCAGACGAGGATGCCTCTTTTCCCTGCTGCCTTGATATCGATATTGTTGAAGCCGGTACCGGCCTCGACGATGAGTTTCAGAGAATCAGGAAGTCTGCTGATGAGTTCCCTGTCTACCGGATTCTCCTTGGTGATCAGGACTTCCGCGCCCTTCGCTCTTTCCGCGACATTCTCGCTGTCTTCATAGACATCGACTTCTTCACTTAAGGAAGAGAAATCGAGCAGACCGTCATAACTCATCTTCTTTGAACATAAAACCACTGTTTTCATATACTGTACCCCGTTTCTATTATTATACAGAGACTCTGATACTCCATGATCAGGAATGCATCCGGAAAGGAAGGATAAAAATGATACATAAAGTAACAGAAAAGAGAATATGATAGGGATATAAACAAGGAGACCGTTTATGAACAAGATGGAATTGGAAAAATTCGCCAGGGTCTTACTGTGTGTAGGTGTCAATCTGCAGAAGGGGGAAAGCGTCCTGCTTCAGGCAGATACCTATTCGCTTCCTTTAGCCAGGGAGATGACCAGACAGGCCTTCGATATGGGTGCGAGAGATGTACAGGTGTCGATCGATGACCCGTATGTCAATCAGGAGATCACCAGAGGCGCTTCGCTGGAAGTCTTACGGAAGGCGAAGGAATGGGAACTGGAAAGCATCGATTCCATCCTGCGCGATGGAACAGGCGTCCAGATCGG
>JAFOMB010000249.1 GCA_017419065.1 Erysipelotrichaceae bacterium
TACAGTGTCCTATCACCACAAAAACAGTGGCCAGAAGTCTCACCCAGTCATAGACCGTGACTCTCTTCATCCAAAGATCTCCCTTACATAAGCCAGTGTCTTTTCGATGACAGAGAGGTCTTCCTGTTTTCCCATCTCAATGGAGATGTAGTTTGAATAGTCTTCTTCCTGAAGTACTTTGAAAAGTTCTTTATGAAGCTCTCTTTTCTCGATCGCCTTCAGATAAGGCTCGGAAATATGGACGTGGTTAATATAGCGGACATTCCCTTTGAGTATAGAGATGTCTTCTTCGTTTTCAATCATCGTTCCCATGTCCAGATTCAGTAAAAAAGATTCAGAGTCTACTTCCTGGATGAGTCTCAGAGCGGAAGCAGTATCGTTGATATAGTTGGTATTGTAGATCGGCGGATTGGCCTCCATAGCGATCACCGTCCCCTTTTTCAGGGCGTATTCCGCAATCGCTTTGAAAAAGCTGACGGCATCTTTCAGGTCGTCGCCTTCTGTATAAGTCCTGTTCTTCGGACAGCCGAAGACGAGGTTCTTGCAGCCCACAGCTGCCGCAAAGTCAACGGCCTTCTTCGTGTATTCGATCAGAGTGTCTCTGTCTTCTTTACTGCGGAAGATGTTTTCCTGACGTCCATACCAGATCGACTGCATGGAACTCACGTCAAAACCCTCTTCTTCCTTCAGCTTCCTTGCCCAGGAAGAAGCTTCCTCCAGATGATCATACGGCGCTTCCGGGAAGATCCTCGTCGGAGCGATCTCCAACGCGGAATAGCCGTACTCCCTCATCCGGGAATAGACCTGTTCGTCCTGTTCCTTGGCCCAGGCGATATTGGAGATCGAGAGCTTCATCTCTTCTCTCCTTCCGTGAAGTCCTTGATAGCTTTCAGGACTTCTTCCTTAGAGGCGATATAGCCATCGCTTCTTTCGAATAAGGAAGAGTGGATGGTGCGGTAGTCGTAATACGCCGGTACTTTAGCGACTTCATTGACGAAGTCTTTTCCGGTGAGATAGCGGTAAACTTCTCCTGCCGATACCGGTTCTGTGGCCGGATGGAAGAGACGGATATCATTCTGTAAGAGGACTTCGATGTCTTTATAGAGACGGGAGAGGTCATAGAACTGATAGACGCTCCGGGAGTCCGTGAAGTTCAAAGCGGAGAAGCCAAGCGCCTCAAAGGCCTTCTTCGCCTCTTCTCTTTCTTCTTCCCGGATGTCTGCCTTAAAGAAGCCGTTCCCGTTGTCCACATACCAGTTCTTCAAACGGGCATCCATGGATGAGAGTTCTTTGAACTTCTCTTCCTTCAACATGGCCGGGATGACGTGGATATAGTCGTAGATGAAATTCTTCTTGATGTTTTTTCCGAAGAGTCCCGGAAGTCTTACGATCAGGGCATCGGGATACTTTTCTCTCACCCATTCCTCCAGGAGGAAGCGGTCATAGCCGTACGGATGGAGGCCTTCTGTCTCGATCGGCGTATTCTCGTCTGCCCCGTTCGGGTCCTTGAAGACGTCGATCGTCGAGATGAGGACGAGCTTCTTAGGATTGATCTTTTCGATATTCTCTTCCGCTTCTCTGATGAGTTCGAGATCCTTTTCCGGGAAGGTGTTGGCGAGATATTTCTCCGCTCTCAGTCCCGCGTAGATCAGCAGATCCGGGTGCGTGTCAAAAGCCTCCCGGATGTTCCGGGAGTTGTAGAGACCGTCAAAATCAGAGGCGGCAGCGAGATTGCTGCCGACAAAACCGGTATAGCCTACTAAGGACTTCATATCACTTCGTGAGCTTTTCTATGCTTTCAAAA
>JAFOMB010000250.1 GCA_017419065.1 Erysipelotrichaceae bacterium
ATCAGGAAGACGGAATGATCGGCATCTACAGAGATGGCGAAACACCTTCCGCAAGTCTCCAGCCGTTCTATTCCGTGAAACTCGTTGAAGGTCAGAGTGAATATGACCTAACACAGGGTACGAAGGGAAGAACGCTGAACTACGAAACCGTCAAAGACAACACTGCCTTTGCGGTCTATCTCTATCGTGAGATCGATTACGCGCCGGTCGCGATCGCCGAGATCGAGATCACTGACAAGATCGTCAGCGACAGGACGACGCCGGCAACATGTTACGATGACGAGATCCGTTATGTCGTCTATGAACACAACGGTAAAAAATACTTCATCATTTCTCCGGCTTTGGGCCATGACTGGAAACTGGATGGCTTCACCTGGGCTGAGGATTACTCAAGTGCGGAAGCGAAATTCGTCTGTACGAGAGATGAAGCTCATACGAGAGTCAAACAGGCAAGTGTCAAGGTGGAAAAGACAGCTGAAAAGGCGACTTATACCGCAAAGGTCTACGGTCCGGATGGCGTGACTTACACGGAAGTCAAAGAAGTCGATCTCGCACCGGTCAAAGCTCCGGAGCTTGTGATGATCTATAACTCGGCAAACGGTGGCGATCTGAGATTCATGCCTGTCGAAGGTGCTGAAGAGTACATCATCATGAGAAAAGAAAACGGCGTCTGGAGTGAGATCAGAACGCTGAAGGATTCCGCGTTTGAAAAACTGTCCAACGGTGCCTACCAATATATCGATGAGACCGTCAAGGATTCCTATGGCAAGGGCTATATCTATTCCGTCGCTGTGAAGGGCAATGATGACAGTCTCGTCTACGATTCCTATGGTCTGGCTCTGTACAGACTCGACAAGCCGGTCATCACTTCCGTACAGAAGGTTTCTGATACGCAGGTGAAAGTCACATGGCTCGATCAGAAAGTACATGGCTATGAACTGCAGTATTCTGTCGATGGCGGAAAGAAATGGACTGAGCTTGAAGAGACGACTGAGCTTGCGCTCACCGTCGATCTTGAAGCCAATGCAGATTATATCTTCCGTCTGAGAGCACAGAAGACCAACGCCAGCAGAGGAAAGACCTGGTCACAGTACTCCGACTGGGCGAAGATCGGTACGCTGGCAAAACCGCAACTGATCGCGATCTACAATTCCGCTGACGGTGTCGGTGTCCACTTCAGACCGGTCGAGACCGCAACTTCCTACATCCTCATGAAGAAGGAGAACGGTGTCTGGTCAGAAGTAAAGGAATTCAAGGCTGAAGAACTGAAAGAAGAAAAAGGCAATCTCATCATCATGGATGAGTCGGTAAAAGATAATTACGGCAAAGGTTATATCTATTCTGTTGAAGCAAGCAACGGTGCAGACAGATCCGGCTACAATACGAAGGGTCTGGCGATCTACCGTCTGGCAGCACCTCAGATCAGTTCCGTCGCAGTCAACGGCAGCTCCGTTACCCTGGCATGGAACAAAGTCGATGCCCACGGATATGAAGTACAGTATTCTTCCGATAACGGAAAGACCTGGGAGAAGGCAGAAGAAGTGACAGGTACCGAAACCACATTGGAGCTGGAGGCTGGAAAACAGTACGTCTTCCGCGTCCGCTGCGAAAAGACCAATGCGCAGAGAGGAACGACCTGGAGCCAGTATTCTCCTTGGAGAAGCGCAACGACAAGATAATCATTGAATGATCCGGACGTGCAGTGATCCTGCATGTCCGGGATCTTCGATAAGGAGTTATGAATATGCGAAACAGTTTAGAACATAATGGAGTCTCTATGAAAAAATTGATCAAAAGATGTCTGCCTCTGTTGTTAGCGGTGCTCTTACTGATTACTGTCGTTCCTTCAAAGGTCTATGCCGATGAGGAGGAAACGGATCAGGAACCGCAGACCAACG
>JAFOMB010000251.1 GCA_017419065.1 Erysipelotrichaceae bacterium
CTGTCTCTTATCAGCGGGAAGCTCATCCTTCAGCCGGGGACCGTGATCTATCTGAGCGGGATAGAGGATCTTCATTTCCGTGAGAAAAACGGCTGTATCGCCGTTTTCTATGCCAGAGAGGAGAGGGAGTATGAAAAAACACTCGTCAGAGCGGAAAGCCTTTATCTCCGAGATCTTCCTGATCATCTTTCTGAACTGTCTGAATCTATCTCTTCTTCAGATCAGCTATCTGGAGACCTATTCCCGGATCATGGAGGGGATGGAGGACTACCTGGAGATCTTCGGGAGAGAAGCGGTGATCCTGGAGAGGCTGAAATGCCACTACCTGAATGAGGAAGAGGGGACCCCGGAAGGGGATTCCCGGTTAGTCAGTATCAATGGAAAAGAGTACACTTACTCTCTCATCTTTGAAGGAAGGACATGTACCTATACGGTGGAGGACAGGATGATCACGTCTTTTCGCTTTTCCTGAAGGTGTCTGTTTTCAATTTGAAAGATTTTTCTATATAATGGGAAGGTAAAGGAGAAGAGTATGGTAATAGTCAATGATCTGAAACCGGGCGTATTCTTCGAACATGAAGGCAATATCTATTCCGTTCTGAATGTCGACCGCAACAAGACGGCCATGCGTCAGATGATCGTCAAGGTCAAAGTCAAGAATCTGAGGACCGGCGTCATCAACGAGATCGCCTTCACCGGCGGCGACAAGGTAGAACAGGCAACTGTCGAAAAGAAGAAGATGCAGTATCTCTATGACAGCGGCGATACCCTGGTATTCATGGATAACGATACGTATGACCAGGTAGAGATCCCGAAGGACAGACTGAGCTGGGAAATGAACTTCCTGACGCCGAATCTCGATGTCGAGATCCAGATGTACGAGAGCGAAGTCCTGGGTATCAGCCTGCCGGATAAAGTCGTCCTCGAACTGACCGAGTGCGAGAACGCCGTCAAGGGAGACACCGCTACCAATGCCCTCAAGAACGCCGTGACAGAGACCGGTCTGGCTCTGAAAGTCCCGATGTTCATCGAGCAGGGTGAAAAAGTTATCGTCTCGACGATCGACGGAAAGTATTCCGGAAGAGCGTAAAAAGAAAAAACGATCCGCGGATCGTTTTTTTAATCTTCGAATAAACCTTTTGTGGCCTTTTTGATGGCATTGAATGTCTTGGCGCTGATGTCGTGCTCGACCAGGCAGGAGTCTTCATAGGCCGTTTTTTCGTCGACGCCGATCTTCATCAGGAGCTTGGCGATATACTCGTGCCGTTCATACATCTTTGTTGCTTCTTTCTTTCCTTTCGGGGTGAGATGTATGTGATACTTCTCCACTGTGATGTAGCCGTCGTTCTCCAGGCCTTTTAAAGCTACTGAGACCGTCGGACGGGAGTACCCCAGATACTCTACGACATCGATCGCCTTGACGACGTCCTTCTCCAGAGAGATGATGTGGATCGCCTCCAGATAATTCTGTATTGTTTCACTTCGCTTCATACCTTGATTATAAACTTGAACAAAACTGTTGACAAGAAGAATACCTGATGATAAGGTATAGATGTTAGTAAAAACTAACATAAGGAATCAGATCTTTCCCCTGACATGTCCCCATACTATCAACCGTATCTTCATTCTTGTCCTGGCTATCTTAAAAAATCAAAACCCGATGGTATGACACAGAAGGGAAAAACAAAAGGCTCTCTAGGAGCCTTTTTGTTTGCGTATGATATCCTGTGCTGCCAGCATGCCGTCATAGACAGCCTTGTTTACCTGCATGATGCCGTCTACCGCATCACCTGCCGCATAGACGCCCGGGATGTTGGTCTCCCGGTTCTCGTTGACGACGATCTTGTTGGAGGCATCGACCAGGATGCCCATCTTTCTGGCCAGTTCCACACTTCCTGCAGAACCCAGCGCGACAAACATGCCGTCCAGTGCCAGTTCTTCACCGTCTTCAAAGACAGCCTTGGCGATCTTGACTTCACCTTCGATGGAAGCGATCTTCTTCTCGATGACTTCAAAGTTCTTCAGAGCTTCATCTTCCGGAGCCTTTCCGTTTGTGAGCACGTAGACCTTTTCAGCGATGCGGCTCAGGTATTCCGCCTCATGGGCGGCATAGGTGGCATTGCCCAATACAGCTACTTTCTTCTTACGGTAGAAGAAGCCGTCGCATACCGCGCAATAGGAGACGCCTTTTCCTTCGAATTCCCTGATCCCCTTGATGGCCGGACGGTTGCGGAAGGCTCCCGTCGCCAGGATGAGATAGTCGCATTCATAGCGGTTCTCCGCTGTTGTGATTGTGAACTTTTCTTCAAAGGAGATCCCCAGGACTTCCTCTTCGATCATGTCGACACCGAGATCAGCAGCCTGTTTCAGGCCTCTTTCATAGAGTTCCTGACCGGTCACACCCGGAGCGCCGTAGTAGTTGTCGATCTGATGAGCCATGCCGAGAGAAGACTTCTTCATATAGATGAGATGGGTCTCAAGACCTCCCCGCTTGGCATAAAGAGCAGCGCTGACGCCGGCCGGACCGCCGCCGATGATATAGACATTCTTCATAACAGTCACCCCGTCTTTTATTCTAGCGGACATCCTGCATCTCGACAAACCATTTGCCCCTGTCGTAATAGAGATGGCGTACGATGTCTTCAGCGAAAAGACAGGTATAGCGCAGCCCGCTTCCTCCGGCTTTCAGAGCGGCGCAGGGACAGATCTCCCGGATCTTGTAGATGGGGATCTTGCGGTCGTGTTCCCACAGCAGGTAAAGAGGCTTCAGGTGGCCGCCGGTATCATTGAGACAGATCACATCGACATATCTTCTTTTCACCGTATCACACTCCTCTCTACATGCTGATTGTAACTTGAAAATAAATCAAGTTCAATACTTGACTTGAAAAATAATCAATATATAATGAAGATATGAAATTCAAGGAAAACCTGCGCTATCTGCGCAAACTCAATAAGATGTCCCAGAACGATCTGGCGAACCGTCTTGGCTATAAGTCCTTCACGACGATACAGAAGTGGGAGGACGGAACGTCCTTTCCGAAGGTGGAGAATCTCAACGCGCTTTCGGATATCTTCCATGTGGAGCTCGATCATCTCCTCAACATCGATCTGAGAGCTGAGAAGGTGGCTGTTCCTATCCTCGGGGAAGTCAAGGCCGGCTATGACATGTATGCGGATGAGAACATCCTGGGATATGAGTACTGCGATCTCAAGGACTATGGGGCAGGGGAGTACTTCTATCTGAAAGTAAAAGGCGATTCCATGAAGGATGACCGGATACAGGACGGAGACATCGTCTATGTGCGCCGTCAGGACTATCTCAACAATCATGAACTCGGTGTCTTCCTTCTGGAGAGCAGCGAGGTGACGATCAAGAGAGCAGTGTTCGGGAAAAACAGCGTGACGCTGCATGCCTCCAATCCGAAATACAAGGACCGCGTCTATCCGTCGGATGACGTCAGGGTGCTGGGGAAAGTCCTCCACAGCAAGGTGATCTTCTCATGAAATGGACCGAAGCTTTAAGATACATTCTCTTATGCATGGTGATCTATCTGGCGATCTGCCTCTTCAATATCTTCCTCTTATCTCCGGTCCTCGACATGATCACGGAGAACTGGCGGATACAGCTGATCCTGGAAGTGCTTCTGAACATCCTGGCAGCCCCGGTAGCGACCTTTATCCTGGCAGAGAAGCTCCCGTTCAGGGTCAGGGGATTACGCGTCGCAGACGGCCTGGAAAGCGCTCTGAAGAGCGAAGTAGAACTGCCGGAAGAGAAGAACTGATACTCTTTTCCAAAGGAAATATACACACAAGATGAGCGAGTCTCATCTTTTTTCATCAGGGGTCCTATGGTAGAATAAAGCCATGAAAATCGTAATGGTCGCAGGTGGGTCCGGAGGACATATCTATCCTGCGTTAGCACTGGCAGAAGAGCTCGAAACAAGAGGACATGAGATCACCTTTCTCGGCAGCAAGGACCGGATGGAAAAAGACGTCATCCCGGCTGCCGGTTTTCCTTATATCGGTCTGGATGTCTATACGACAAGAGGCGGTCTTCTCCAGAAGGTGAAGAGTTTATCTTCCATCGTCCTCTCTTACCGGAAATGTCTGAAACTGCTGAAGGGCTATGATCTGGCCATCGGCTTCGGAAACTACATCAGCGTCCCTGTTCTGCTGGCAGCGGTAAAGCTCGGCATGAAGACCGTGATCCACGAACAGAACTCCTTTGTGGGAAGGGCCAACCGGGTCCTCGATCAGAAAGTGGATCTGATCATCAGCTCCTATGAAGAAGACAAGACACAGTTCAAGAATCCAAACAACCTCGTTCTCGGCAACCCGCAGATGTCCAAGGCCTATAAAGTGAAGAAGGATCCGAAGATCCTTGAAGAGATGGGTCTTTCCCCTGAAAAGAAGACGGTCGTCATCTTCATGGGTTCCCTGGGCTCCGAGAGTGTCAATAAAGAGCTGCTGCGCTATTTTGAACTCAGCAGCGGCGACTATCAGATCGTCTATGCTACCGGGAAGTCCAATTATGCCTATACGACGGAACACGCCCCGAAGAAAGACCACCTGCGCATCTATGAGCGCATCGACGGCGCTGCCGTCATGAAGAACGCCGACCTCCTGATCTCCAGAGCCGGCGCTACGACTCTCTGCGAGATCGCCGCCATCGGCATCCCGTCCATCCTGATCCCGTCTCC
>JAFOMB010000035.1 GCA_017419065.1 Erysipelotrichaceae bacterium
CGGTACCCTCTTCGGCAAGCCTACCTCACAGACAAGACCCAACGGTGTCGAATTCGCCCTGATCGACTATGATACGGACACAAAGACCGGAGAGGTAAAACTCATCCCATCCACAGCGGAAGCAGATCCAAAAGAGCTCTCTTCCTTCAAAGAGATCGAAAAGAGGGTCTCAAAATGGCTCGATTCCCCGATGGGAAGAGTCAGAGGGACCGATCTCCGTATCAAAGACGAAGAAGAGGCCCGGCTCCATAAACATCCGCTGGTCTCCTTCCTCAATCAGGTTGAACGGGAAGTTACCGGTGCCCAGCTGGCTTCTACCGCCATCTTCTCCGGTGCCATCGGTTTTCCGCAGGAGATCACGATGCGGGACATCGTCTCGACCTATGTCTATCCCAATACCCTGGTCATGATGGAGATCGACGGAAAGATCCTGAAGGAATACCTGGAAAGATGTGCTGAGTACTTCAAAGAGGAAGACGGAAAGATCGTCCCGTCCGGAAAACTCGAAGACTTCAATTACGACATGATCGATGGGATCGAGTATACAATAAAAGCAGGAAATACTCCGGGGAAGAGGATCATCTCCCTGACTTATCAGGGAAGAGATATACAGGAGGATGAACGTTTCACGATCGCCTTAAACAACTACCGGGCAGGCGGAGGCGGCAACTTCCTGATGCTGAAGGAGGGAAAGATCCTGAAGGAGGTCAATACCGACATGGTCACCATCCTCTCGGAATACCTCATGGAACACCCGGATATCCACGTAGACCATCAGGACAACATCCATGTGATCCTGTGAAAGGAGTCTGTATGAAAGCTGAAACACTGCTTCAGGAACACGAAAAAGACATCTATGAACTCGGAGACCTCCTCTTCAGAACGCCGGAGCTTGGCTACAAGGAGTTCAAGACGAAGAAGATCATCACCGAAGAGCTTAAAAAACATGGGATGGAGATAAAGGAGCTCGGTTATGAGACAGCCTTCTCCGTCACCATCGGTGAAGGCCATCCGCACATCGGTCTGATCGCCGAACTCGATGCCCTTCCGACTCTGGGACACCCTTTCGCCAATAAGGACGATCACGCCGCCCACAGCTGCGGACACTCCACACAGTGTACCATCATGACCTCCGTGATGATCGCTTTAAAGAAGACGATGAAGAAGGGAAAAGTCACTCTCTTCTTTACGCCGGCCGAAGAATTCACCGATATCCCCTACCGGAAGAAACTGATCAAAGAGGGAAAGATAAACTACATCGGTGGAAAGATCAACATGCTGACAGGAGGCTGTTTTGAGGAACCGGACCTCTTCATCCATCTCCATACGATGGGTCAGGGAAACTATCATTTCTCCCTGAATACGACCCTGTCCGGATTCATCTATAAAGAGATCACCTTTAAAGGAAAAGCGGCCCATGCCGCGGTACTTCCGCACAGAGGTATCAACGCCCTCAACGCCTTCGTCTTATTCGACAACGCGGTGAATATGCTGAGGGAGACCTTTGAGGAAAAGGATGCTATCCGCATCCACGGGATGGTAAGGGAAGGCGGTCAGACCGTCAACTCCATCCCGGAGAGAGTCGTCTATGAGTGCTATGTGAGATCCCTGTCTCCGGAAGCCCTTCAGAAGACGGCGAAGAGAGTCGATGACGCCGCCAGATATGCCGCGAAAGCCATCGGCGCTTCCGCTTCCATCAAGTCGACACCGGGCTATCTGCCTATGAGGCAGAACCGGGCGATCAATGACATCATTCGCAAGGAGATGCTGAAATACTGTTCTTTAGAAGAGATACACGATGATGAGATCTCCATGGCAGCCGGCGATATCGGCGACCTGTCTCTCTTCAAACCGTCCGTACAGTTCGGCTACAGCGGTTTCGGAGGCAACTGTCATGGAAAAGACCTCTGTATCCTCGATAAGACAAGAGCCTACCTGGAGCCGGCCAAGGTCGTCTCCGGCACCGTCGAATATCTCTTAAGTCATCCGGACTATGTCGATAAAATAAAAAAGGACTTCCGTCCTGCTATGAGTAAAGAAGAATACCTCGCTTATCTTAAATAGCGAGGTATTCTTTTATAGCTTCAATCTGATTCTGGGTATCTTCGTAGCCTAAACGGTAGAGTTCGTTCAGGACTTCGACATCGTCTTCCATCCTGCCGATCGTGACCGGCTTGGAAGGCGCGATACGGTAGATCTCTCCCATAGCGACCAGTTCATCGATGAGGTCGCAGTCGTTGTTGTAGTAGACATTGGCTTTCTTGAGACCGGAGACGAAGTTCGGATAGCGGACATAGCGGACCTTCATCAGTTCGAACTCCTTGGAGATCTCTTTTCTGCGGTAGGAGGCTTCTCTTGTGGCGACGAAGATGATCTTCGGGAAATTCTGTGCCAGGGCGAAACGTATAGGCAGCTTGATGGCGGAACCGCCGTCCAGGTAATAGTCATCTCCGATCTTGACCGGACGGGATACCAGCGGCATGGAGGCAGAAGCCTGTATGGCCTTGTATAAAGTCTCCTTATCGCTGTTGTCGAAAGCTTCCTGCTTGCCGGTCTTGATGTTGGTAGCCATGACATAGAACTTCCGGCCGCTGTTGAATATCCTCTCCTCATTGATCGCGAAGAGTTCGTCATACTCCTTGAAGAAGTATTCGAAGTTGACGACGCTCCCGGCTGTGACCAGATTCTTCACCCCGATATAGTCCTTGTTATGACGCTGATCGATGCTTAAGAAGGCCGCTCTGCCGATCTCGCCCGAGACATAGCAGAAGCCGTTGAGAGCTCCCGCAGAGACACCGACCGTGGTCTGCAGATTGATATCATTTTCCATGAGGCAATCGATAACACCGGAAGTATAGGTCCCGCGGAAGGCTCCGCCTTCCAGAGCGAGACAGCCTTCGACGATGTTGTCTTTTGCGCGTTTGATTTCTCTTTCCATACCTCTATTTAATCATAAACAGGTCAAGAAAAAAACTCCCTGTTAGGGAGTCTAAACACTCTTTACAGAGGCGTCGTAAGCCTTCCGGACAGCGATTGCCAGCTGGTCGGCGCACGAGGTGTTCTTATAGCCGCAGGTATTGCCTCTCAGCATCTCTTCGATATAGGAGACGCTTTTTCCTTCCAGCAGTTTGGAGATGGCCTTGAGGTTGCCCGGGCATCCTCTTTCAAAGGAGATGTTGGAGACGATATCGCCGTCAAGATCGAAGCTGATCTTCGAAGCACAGACGGTCTGAGGTGTATAACTGTAACGCATTTTATAAGAGCTCCCTGATCTTTTCTTCCATCTTTTCCGGTGTGACCGTAGAGGCGAATCTCTCTGTGACTTCCCCGTTCCTGTCGATGAGGAACTTCGTGAAGTTCCACTTGATCTTGGAGGACAGCAGACCGCCCTTCTGCTTCTTGAGCCAGGTGTATAACGGCGCCTCGTTCTCCCCGTTGACTTCGATCTTGGCGAACTGCCTGAAGGTGACACCGAAGCGTCCCTTGCAGAAAGTAACGATCTCTTCTTCCGTTCCCGGAGCCTGGTTTCCGAACTGGTTGCACGGGAAGTCGAGGATCTCCAGACCCTGGTCCTTATACTTCTCATAGAGGGACTGCAGGCCTTCATACTGCGGCGTGAAACCGCAGCCTGTCGCGGTATTGACGACCAGGACTACCTTTCCTCTGTATGCTTCGAAGGAGACATCGTTCCCCTTGGCGTCTTTCATCGTGAAATCATAAAACGACATATTCTGTCCTCTCTTTCTTTACCATGTTACAAAGTGTTTCAAAATCCGTAAAGCGATTTGACCATGCCTTTTCCCCTCTCTTATAATAGAAGTGTTGTTCTTTGACATACCGGTCACATTTGTCTTCTCTTCCAGCGCCAGGCACCTGGAGAGCAGGTTAACGAGGATAAGGGTCATCGAGAGATTCGGCGGACGCCCTTACGTAACGTCCTTTGCGCACGCTGAGGCAAATATGGGAGTGATCCCAAAACAAATACGCAGCGATGGACTACTGTGAAAAGTAAAGAATTTATAATAGAAAGTTGAGAATACATATGTGTGGAATCATTGGATACGTTGGGACAGGTGATGCCTCCAAAGTACTTCTGGAAGGACTGGAACTTCTGGAATACCGGGGTTATGACAGTGCCGGTGCCGCTTTTTGTCATGGGCAGGATGTCCATATCTACAAGTGCCCCGGCAAGGTCAGCGACCTGAAGACACTGGTACCGGAAGAGGAATCCTCTTCGCATGCCGGCATCGGTCACACCCGCTGGGCGACACACGGAAGTGTCTCTTTTAAGAATGCCCATCCGCATAAGGCAGGAAGGATCACGCTCGTCCACAACGGTATCATCGAAAACTATAAGGAACTGATCAGAGAATACGATCTGGAAGAAAGAAGACTCTCCTCCGGAGACAGCGAAGTCGCTGCCCTCCTGCTGGATGACTTCTATGAAGGTGATCCTTTCGAAGCGATCAGAAAGCTCCTTTCCGTCATACAGGGCACCTATGCTCTGGTCATCCTGTTTGAAGACCGGGAGGGAGAAATATACGCTGTACGGAAGGTCTCCCCTATCGTCTATACACATACTGACGATGCCTCCTATCTGGCATCTGATCCATTAGCTCTTTCCCTTTACTCCCGGGAATACGGCGTCCTGCCGGAAGGGGCTGTCCTCTGTATGAAAAAGGACGGGATCCTCTTACAGGATCTTAACGGGAATGATGTAAAGGAAGACATCGTCGTCATGGATGAGACCAGAGGGAAACTGGACAAGGGCGAAGCTTCCTCCTATATGGAAAAGGAGATCGCGGAACAGCCGGATATCATCGAAAGGCTCCTGGACAAGAGGATCAGGGATTCTCTTCCGGATCTTTCTGACAGCGGTCTGAACGAAGATATCTTAAGGGACATCCCGGAGATCGGCATCATCGCCTGCGGGACCTCCTATCACGCCTCGCTTGTCGCCAAGATGATGATCGAGAAGCATGCCAAGGTCCGCTGCAACGTCTATCTGGCTTCGGAATTCCTCTATTCGGATCCGATCCTGGAAGAAGGCGGTCTGCTGATCGGGGTCTCCCAGTCCGGCGAGACCATTGATACATTGGAAGCTCTCCGCTATGGAAAAGAAAAAGGACAGAGAACACTGGCGATCATCAACGTCAAGGGTTCTTCCCTCTCCCGCATCGCCGATCACTGTCTCTATACCGAGGCAGGTCCGGAGATCGCTGTCGCCTCCACCAAGGCCTATACGGCCCAGCTCATCCTTCTGTTTCTCTTCGCTTACGCATTGGCTGATGCGAAGAAGCCGGAGAGAAAAGAAGAGTGGAGAAGACTCACGGAAGATCTGAAGACCATCCCTGACGCCCTGCGGAAAGTCATGGAGGAAAAGGAAGCTTACAGAGGTCTTGCGGAAAAGCTGAAAGACGCCCATGACCTCTTCATGATCGGACGTTCTTTGGATTATCTGGTACTCCTGGAAGGGGCTCTCAAGTTAAAGGAGATCTCCTACATCCATACGGAAGCCTATGCCTCCGGAGAGCTCAAGCACGGTCCGATCGCCCTGATCGAAGACGGGACGCCGGTGATTGCCGCTGTCACCCAGAAAGATCTCCTGCTCAAGGAGTCTTCCAACATCAAGGAAGTCAGAGCCAGAGGCGCCAGAGCCTATGTCCTGATACGTTCCTCCCTCAAGGATGAACTCATCCAGAAAGTCGAGAGATACCCTCTCCCGGACCTCAGCGACGATCTCATGGTCTTCCCATGTGTCGCAGCGTTACAGCTCATCTCCTGCTATTGCGCAATCGTCAGGGGATGCAACGTCGATAAACCGCGCAACCTCGCAAAAGTCGTCACAGTAGAGTGAAACACTCATAGAAAAAGAAGAGAAGATGACCGGTATACGAACAATATGCTACACTGTTTCTGTTGAAAGAGGTCTTTATGAAAATACTAGTGATCGATGCCCAGGGCGGCGGTGTCGGAAAGTCCCTGATCGCCCTGCTGAAAAAGAGAATCCCGGATACTGAAATCCTGGCCATTGGAACCAATGCGGCTGCAACAGCCGCCATGCTGAAAGCCGGTGCTGACCGCGGTGCGACCGGGGAGAATCCCGTCAAGGTCAACGCCAACAGCGTCGATGTCATCATGGGTCCTTTAGGTATCATCATCGCGGAATCCATGCTGGGAGAGATCACGCCGCTGATCGCCAACTCCGTGGCTGCCTCTTCCGCGAGAAAGATCCTCATCCCCTTCAATCAGTGCGGGAATGAGATCGTCGGCTTAGAGGATAAGAAACTCTCGGAACTCATTGAAGAAGCAGTATCGTTATGTGAGAAACAGGTCCGTTGACGCGGACCTTTTCTTTTTATAAAATAGAGAGGTGCAGGAAGCACAGCCGGTACACGAAGTACCTCTGTTCGATACGTCAGGAAGACAGAACTCTTCAGAAGAAGAAGGATGTCTTTTATTTTTTGGAGGTATTTCATGAAAACAAAGAATCTCGTGCTCACCGCTTTCTTCATCGCCCTGGGCTTAGTTCTCCCGATGGCCTTCCATGCCATCCCGAACGGCGGTACTCTCTTCTCACCGATGCACATTCCGGTCCTCATCTGCGGACTCTGTGTAGGACCTCTGGAAGGCCTCATCTGCGGTCTGGCAACTCCGGCCCTGTCCAGTGTCTTAACAGGCATGCCGCCGGCCCCGGTACTTCCGGGCATGCTGGTCGAACTGGCCATCTACGGCCTGGTATCCGGTCTGATGATGAAAGCACTTAAAAACAATCATTCCTTCGCCAAGATCTACATCGCCTTACTCGTAGCCATGTTATGCGGAAGGATCGCCGGAGGTCTCGTCAACGCCTTCATTCTCAATGCGGGTTCCTACACCTTCCAGATGTGGCTGACAGCCTACTTCGTCAGAGGTATCGCCGGGATCGTCACCCATCTCATCGTCGTTCCTCTGCTTGTCAGAGCCCTGCAGAAAGCCAATCTCACGACTGTATAAAGTCAATGCCCTTCAGAAGAAGGGCTTTTTTTCTGCCTGTTTCGTTTCAAAAATTCTGTGTTATATTGAATTTATTATAAAGGGGGATACCGTATGTCTATGCGTCCTTCCTTCGGCCCGAGAGGTTTCCTCACGGAAGAAGAGAAACTGAATAAGCCGAAGATCACGAAAGAACTCATCTTCCGCATCTTCAGCTATCTGAAACCATACTGGTTCCAGCTCCTCCTGGTCTTCGCGATCATCGTCATCTCCTCTGTCCTCGGACTTCTGCCATCCATCATCACCGGAAAGATCATCGATACGGCCATCCTCGGCAAGGATTTCAAACTGCTGATACAGCTGGTCATCCTGGCGATCCTGACCCTATCCCTCTCCCAGATCATCGGTGTCTTTGAGAGCTACATCAACGGCTGGGTATCCCAGAGGATCGTCTTCGACATGAAGAACCAGATGTTCGAACATCTCCAGACCATGCCGCACTCCTTCTTCACCAGCGAGAAACAGGGCGATATCATCACCCGTATGAACTCCGATATCTCCGGAGTCTCTTCCGTCATCTCCGGGACACTGACACAGGTCGTCTCCAATATCTGTACTGTCGTTGCGACACTGGTGGCTTTACTCAGAATCGACTGGAAACTGGCCATCATCGGCATCCTCGTCATCCCTTTACTCGTCTTACCGACCAAATCTGCCGGCAAGCAGCGCTATGAACTGCTGACGAAGTCCCAG
>JAFOMB010000036.1 GCA_017419065.1 Erysipelotrichaceae bacterium
CGGGTGCTCGATCATCATCTGGTCGACGAAGTTCTGAGCCTGGGACATATCTTCAGCTGTCATTTCATATTCTGCGACGACATCGACTTTCGGGTTGTCAGCGATAGTGCGCAGACCTTCTGCTCTGGCGATGTTGGCTTCATTGTTCGGGAGGGAGATGATGACAGTCTTGACGGACTTGTCTTCCGCATCCGGGAATGTCTTTTCGATCCAGTCGTTGGCGTTCTTGACGCTCTGTTCACCGATAGCCTTCTGGTTGGCAGAAGTACAGGAATCATAGTAAGAGCAGTCTCTTCCGAATTCAAACGCGAAGGAATGGATGTTCATACCGTCTTTACGTAAGGAGACGAGTGTATCCTTGATGCCTTCTTCATCGACCGGGCAGACGATGAGATCGGTAACACCCATGGTCTTGAAGTTTTCCAGCTGGTCGATCTGTGCAGAGATGCTGCCGTCTGCAGATTCACGGACGACCTGCATGCCGGCTTCCTTAGCCTGTCCTTCGATCAGATCGCAGAGCTGTACATAGAACGGAGCAGCCAGTGTCGGCATGGAGATGGCGAGATAACGTCCCTCAGTCTTTCCGTGAGGATTGTTGTCGATATCCTTCGGATCGACTTCAGCTGTCGGTTCCGGTTCCGGCTTGTCGGCAGGCTTCTCACCGGAGCTGCAGGCAGTCAGAGACAGGACCATCAGCAGGCTGAGCAGTACAAGTAATAGTTTTTTCATTTTTTTATCCTTTCTTTTTTATTTAAACAGGGTCTCTGTTTAATTCTTTTCTTCTGTCGTCTTATCGACGACGACTTTGCGGTGTGTCATCTGGTAGACGTCGAATCCAATCGCTGCCAGCATGATGATGCCTTTGGCAATGAACTGTACATAAGTCCCCCAGCCGGCCAGCTGCATGCCGTTGGCGAGGATGGCCATGATCAGGATACCGGCAACGACACCGGAGAGTTTTCCTTCACCGCCTCTGATCGAGACGCCTCCCAGGAGGATACCGGTGATGACAGTGAATTCCGTCCCTGGTCCTGTACCGGAGTGAGCAGTACCAACTCTCGATATCAGCATGATCGTGCCCAGTGCGACGAAGAGACCTTCAAAGAATCCGATCATGAGCTTTGTCTTTGTGACGTTGATGCCGGAGAGTCTGGCAGCTTCTTCGTTGCCGCCCAGGGCATAGATGTATCGTCCGTAGTAGGTCTTGTTTAAGAAGATCGACATGATGACCACAAGGATGAAGGTGATCAGTACCGCAAACGGGATCGGACCGATATAGCCCTTGGCGATGAACTTGAACATGGCATCAAATCCGCTCAGGTTCTTGGATTCCGAGATCGTGAAGGAGATACCGTTGTATACCGTCATCGTTCCGACAGTCACCATCAGCAGGGTGATCTTCAGTTTCAGAGCGAGGAAGGTATTGATCTCCGAGAGGATGATCCCTTCGAGGATGGCGATCAGAAGTACCGCAGGAGTAGGCAGACCGAGTTTCTGGACCAGGAGACCCATCGTAACGCCGATCAGAGACATCTGATATCCGACAGACAGGTCGATCTGTCCGGCCATCATGACCAGCGTGATCCCGATGGCACAGGTGATGATATAGGCATTCTGATTGAGAATGTTGATGATGTTGGCTACAGAGAAGAAATTCGGGGATATGAAGGAAAAGATGATCGAAACTGCCAGGAGTATGAGCCATGGCATATTGTTCCGTATGATCTTCTGTATATTCGGTTTTTTCATATCAGTCCTCCTTTATCCCGGATGCGAGTTTCAGTATATAGCGGGAATCGAAACGCTCTTTCGGTACTTCTCCCATCATTTCCCCTTCGTGCAGGACGAGGATCCTGTCGGACATGCCGATGAGTTCCTCCATCTCCGAAGAGATCATGATGATCGAGACACCGCGTTCCGCGATCTCATTCATGAGTTTGTAGATATCGTGTTTGACGCCGATATCGATACCTCTGGTCGGTTCATCGAAGATCAGGATATCAGTATCTGCCGCAAAGGTCTTGGCCAGTACTGTCTTCTGCTGGTTACCTCCGGAGAGGTTCCGTACCAGCTGTTCTAATGACGGGGCTTTGATCTGGAAGGTCTTCGAGAGTTCCTCCGCCTTTCTTTCCATCTTCTTATCATCTACGAAGATACCGCTGGCATCTTTCTTCAGCGCCATGATGACGCTGTTCCAGAGGATGGAGTAATTTAAGAAGGCCCCTTCCCCCTTGCGGTCTTCCGGGATCAGTCCGATCCCGCAGGCGACGGCGTCTCCCGGATTGCGGAAACTGACTTCTTTTCCCTTGACCCGTATGATGCCTTTTTCTTTCGGAACAGCTCCATAGAGCACCTTGGCAAGCTCTGTCCTTCCGGCTCCTACCAGTCCGGCCAGACCGAGTATCTCTCCCTTGTGCAGGACAAAGGAAATATCCCTGTCTCCGTTTCCATAGAGGTGTTCCACCTCCAGGATCGCTTCTCCGATCGGAGAATGACGTTCCGGATAGGTCTCACTGATCTCTCTTCCGACCATCATCGCGATCAGATCATGTGTATTGACTTCTGTGATCGGACCGGTAAAGATGTGCTTCCCGTCTCTCATGACGGTGACATCATCAGAGATCCGGAAGATCTCCTCCATACGGTGCGAGATATAGATGACGGTAACGCCTTCTTTCTTCAGATGGTCGATGACATCAAAGAGCTTGTCGACATCCTTGTTGGAGAGCGTGGCACTCGGTTCATCCATGATGAGGATCTTGACATCCCGGACGAGGGACTTGGTGATCTCCACGAACTGCTGTTCCGCAACAGACAGCGTCGATACCATGGCATCCGGATCCAGATGGATATCCAGTCTCTCCAGTACTTCCTGAAGTCTCTGTCTCATCTTCTTCTGATCCGGGAAGAACTTTCCTCCGATCCTGTAACCCAAAAAGACGTTTTCCAATACAGAAAGCGAAGGCACGAGATTATATTCCTGATATATGACACCGATCCCGAGCTCTGCAGACAAAGCCGGATTCATCCGGGAATACGGTTTTTCATCTACATAGATCGTACCGCTGTTGGGAATGACAGCACCGCTGATCACCTTGATCAGCGTGGATTTCCCGGCACCGTTTTCTCCGACCAGCGAGTGTACATGTCCCTTTTGAACAGAGAAGGAAACACCATCCAGAGCTTTGACGCCGGGGTAGATCTTGACAATGGAATCTAAGCGAATTGCGGCATCCATGAAAGGCCTCCCATACGTATATTCATTATATCATCTGTAGAGGGAAAGATCTGTCGAATTCCGGGAGGGTATGACGAATAAATGCATATCTGCTGCGGTATAATGGTTCTATAGATATATAAAAGATTATCATCTGATACAGGAGAGATCATGGCATCAAGCAGAGAATACCTGGATTTTATACTGGAACAGCTCTCGGGACTGGATGAGGTTTCCTATCGGCCGATGATGGGAGAATACATCCTCTACTATCAGGGGAAGGTGATCGGAGGGATCTATGATGACCGCTTCCTGGTAAAGCCTGTGAGATCCGCCAAAGAGATGATGCCGGATGCAGAGACGGAATCTCCGTATGAAGGCGCCAGGGAAATGCTGACAGTCAGAGATGTCGACAACAGGGAATTCCTGAAAGCACTGCTGGAAGCGATGGCTGATGAACTGCCGGAGAAAAAGGGCAAGAGAGTATCGAAAGCAGCGCGTGGGAAGAAACTGTAATCAGTATCTATGGAGGATAGAGGTCATGCCATTTGACTATAAAAAGGAATATAAGGAATTCTACATGCCCAAAGGCAAGCCGTCCATGGTGACAGTCCCGTCTATGAACTTTATTGCGGTCCGTGGACATGGCGATCCGAATCAGGAAGACGGCGAGTATAAACAGGCCATAGGACTTCTCTATGGGATCGCCTTCACGATCAAGATGAGTAAAAAGGGCGACCGTCAGATCGACGGCTATTTCGATTATGTAGTCCCGCCGCTTGAGGGATTCTGGTGGCAGGACGGTGTCAAAGGTGTCGACTATACACACAAAGAAAACTTCCAATGGATCTCCGTCATCCGTCTGCCTGACTTTGTCACAAAGGCCGACTTTGACTGGGCGGTGGAAGAAGCCGCGAAAAAGAAGAAAACGGACTTCTCAAAGGTTGAATTCTGGACATATGAGGAAGGTCTTTGCGTTCAGTACATGCATGCCGGTTCCTACGATGACGAACCCGCCACAGTAGCTCTGATGCACGAGTTCATGGAACAGCAGGGTTATGTACTGGATATCAATGAAAAGCGTCTCCATCACGAGATCTATCTGAGCGATGCCAGAAAGACCGCACCGGAGAAGTTGAAGACGGTCATCCGTCACCCGGTCAGAAAAAGAGGGTGAAAACCGTTTTTTTTAGAAGTCTGTCGGAATTAAGTCCGGGGAGGCAGTAAGCATGGATGTGATCGTATATATACACGGCAAGGTCGGAAGCGCAGAGGAAGCAGACCATTACAGGTCTCTGTTTCCGTCGTGTGATGTATTGGGTCTGGATGTTCAGAGTTCTCTGCCATGGGAAGCCGGAAAGCAGATCCATACCGCAGTGAATGAACTGAAGAAGACTTATGACCGTGTGATCCTGATCGCCAACAGTATCGGCGCCTTCTTTGCGATGAATGCCGGTATTGAAAGGGAGATCTCCCGCGCTTATTTCATTTCGCCTGTCGTGGATATGGAGAAACTGATCAGAGATATGATGTCCTGGGCCGGTGTCACAGAATCCAAGCTCCATCAGGAAGGAGTCATCCATACGGCTTTCGGAGAAGACCTCTCATGGGAGTATCTCTGCTATGTGCGCTCGCATCCCATCAGCTGGAGTGTCCCTACTGACATTCTCTACGGCAGCAGGGACGATCTGACTTCCCCTGAGATGATAAGGGAGTTTGCGGATAGACATCACGCAGATCTCACTGTTATGGAAGGCGGTGAACACTGGTTTCACACAGAGGAACAGATGGCTTTTCTTGATAAGTGGATCAGAGAACGAAGGAGTGTGCTATGAAAAGGATCGAGAACGACGCCTTCTATGAATACATCAAACAGTATGATCAAAACAGTGAGTATCATCTCGCCGGTGAGGTCGACTATCATCTGTTAAGTGATGAGAAGCCTTATGAAGGGGTGAGATCTCACAGGGAAGCACTGCGTACTGTTTTTGAGTCA
>JAFOMB010000037.1 GCA_017419065.1 Erysipelotrichaceae bacterium
CTTTCAAAGGCCTTGTAGAAGCCGTCATCTTCGATGCGGTCCGTGATCATATCGGCCTTCTTTTTGAGTTCCTCTTCGCCGTTCCCCATGGCGATGCCATAGGCACACGTCTTCAGCATCTCCAGATCATTCAGGGAGTCGCCGATCCCGATGGTGTCTTTCATGTCAAATAGACCCATCTCGGAGAGCCATCTGATCGAGGAACCCTTGGAGACACCCTTTCTCGATGTCTCGATACAGCGTCCCATGTGGACATCAGCCAGGTATTCGCTGAAGGTAAAACGCTCTGTGTTCATCTCTTTGACAGCCTTGCGGTAGGCCTCCTCTTCCTCATAGCGGAAGCGGACATCGGCCTTGTATACCTTTTCTCCCCGGTATGTCTGAAGACTGTTATCTTCGTCCTCACCCCGTTCTCTGGCTCTCCGGTTGAAGAATTCCTGTATCCATCCTTCCGACCAGATGCGCTCTTCTCCCATGAGGGAACGGATCGCACCGCGGCTGTGGGCGAAATCATCGAGCTCCTTCAGTTCTTCTTCCCGGAAGTATTCATCGATGACTCTCTTCCCATTGACCTCTACCAGGGCACCGGCACAGTAGATGCCGTTGTCGAAGAAGTCTTTGAAGAGGCTGTTTACCAGAGGTTTATTCCGGCCTGTACAGACGAAAAGCTCGTGTCCGGCTTCCTTCAGTTTATGAAGGGCCGTCCAGGAGCTCTCTATGACCGTATGGATATCATAGACGATCGTGCCATCGAGATCGATGAAGACCGTCTTTTTATTCATTAACAGACTCCTTGTCTTTCAGACCGGAAATGACGACACCCGCGATGACCAGAACGATACCGAGTATCAGCAGGATCGTGATCTTTTCGTGGAGGACGATCGCACTGGAGACTACAGAGATCGGAGAGATCGCGTAAATGTATACAGAAGATTCCACAGCCCCGATCGCCATGATGGCCCGGTTCCAGAGGATATTGGACACCAGGGACATGACGATACCGACGAAGAGGGCTGCCACGATATTCTCTACTGTTAACAGACCGGTAAAGTCGATGGCTTCGCCGGATGCGAGCCAGATCGGGATCGTGCACAGGATGCCGTAGAACTGTACGTGACGGGTAATATAGGAAACTTCAACGCCAACCTTGTGGATCTGGCGCAGGAACATCGTATAGGTCGCATAGCAGCAGGACGCCAGGAAGGCACATAAGAGTCCCCATGGATTGACATCCAGCGCTGTGATACTGTTGAAGCCGACCAGGAAGATACCGGCCATGGCGATGAAGAAACCTATTACGAAGTGCTTTGTGATCTTCTCCTTATAGAAGATAGATGACAGGATGGCGATCAGGATCGGCGATGTGTTGATCAGAACACTGGCGATCCCGGCCGGGATCATGGAGTAGGCAGCTACCTGGAAGTTTCCATAGAGTGCCGTTCCGAAGAGACCCGCAAAGAAGAACATCAGTTCCTGTTTGAAGGTGAGCTTGTGGATCTTGTGGTTCATGAAGATCCATAATGCGATATATGACAGACCGTATTCCAGTGCCAGGACGGTAAAACGGTTGAATGTCTTCGTCAGAGTCTTGGTGAAGATGCCGCTGCATCCCCAGATAAAAATACAGATGAGGGCAAAAATATGCCCTTTGATTTTAGAATTTTTCATATACTATCCCCTGTTTCCGACCCAATCCAGGATGCCCTTTTCCAGAGCTTCCAGACGGTCGATATCACATCCTAAAGACGAGTAGCTTCTCGTCTTCCAGCATTCGATCTCCCCATTCACCATTCTGCCGCTGGTGAGAACAAAGGTCTTCGGGAAGTATGAGAGTATCGTATTGGCAGATTTTTCTTCACTGATGGAGATGTCTTTGATCTCCAGGTCCTTGAAGTGGGAGAGTATCCTCTTCGCTTCTTCATCCTGAGCGTCCTTGTGGACGAGGAAGACCTCATCGCCGTCCCCTATGGCTTCCAGGATGACGACATCCTTATTGGCGACATCATTTTTCAGGATGTCGGCCATTCTCTTGTATCCCAGAGGCGCGTTGACCGTGTCATCGACATAGCCGAAGGCGTACTTCTTATCACCCTTCAATACCTGCGCTGTTTCATAGAGAAGGGTCACTGCGGAGGTATTGCGGTTGAAATTATAACGGCAGTCAATGCCGCGGAGCAGAAAGACAAACAGGATCGAATAGAGACCGATCAGCACATAACGGGCGATGCGCTTTTCCGCGAAGAAAGGCAGTCTGGTGAGAAGGATCACGCCTGCCAGCAGGATCACGCCGATCAGAACACGCAGCCATGTGTCGATCAGGTTGTTTTTCGCACTCTTCCGGATGTTTAAAGGATAATAGCGGTGCCCCGGATATACCGTCGCCGTCGGCGTATCATAGCCTGTTAAGAACACGGCTTTCGCATCCTTCGGTGTCCCGTAGACAGCCGAAAACTTGCGGACACTGGTATTGAATCCTTCATCCAGTTTCACATTGAAACCGAGTCTTCTGATCTGTTCCGAGAACAGGGCGATAAAATTCTTTCTCTTGGAGACAGCGTTCCTTCTGCCGTAGATCATCGCTGTCTGTATCAGCATTTCCTTCATGTTTGTCCCTCTGGAGTACAGGTAGAGATCACTCTCTACCTGTACGATGTATCACTTATTTTGCGTAACTGTAGATCTCCATGACAGTATCGAAATCCAGTCCGGTAGAACCGGCCTTGACAACAGCCTGTGCGCACGGTGTCAGATCAGCGTCACCCAGTCCGTATTCTTCCAGCGTTGTGGAGAGTCCGACTTTCTTCAGCCATTCTGTGAGCTTTTCACAGCCGGCCAGGAGAGTGTCTTCCGGTTTGAAGTAGTTCATCTCGGCACCCATGACTTCAGTCGCCCACTTGATGAGCTTCTTCGTGTTGATACCCTTCGCATGGCACCACTTGACATAAGCCAGTGTGATGACACCTAAGGTTTCACCATGGGTCTTTCTGAACTGCGTCGTGATCGGGTTTTCCAGTCCGTGGACGACCCAGTAGGAAGCACTTCCGGAGTAAGCCAGGCAAGGCATCATGATCATGTTGGCAGCCAGGCAGAGGTTGGCTCTTGCCTGATAGTTCGTCGGATCGGCGATAGCGATCGGCGCATACTTCATGACAGTCTTGTCGATACCTTCGATGTAGTAGTCAGAGAGGTCCTCATTCGGGTTTTCAACGAAGTAGGTCTCCCAGCTGTGGGACATGATATCCATAGCACCGGCAGCTGTCTGACGCGGAGGGAGCGTGTATGTGAGTTCCGGATTGATGATCGCGAAATCACAGAACATATGATGAGAGAAGACCGTGTGCTTGAAGTTCGGTTCGACTCTGTCATCGACGATCATGGCGCACATGTCAGCTTCGGAACCTGTACCGGATAATGTGGAGATACATCCGTGAGGTAACGGTACGACATCGATATCGACGCCATAAGTCAGCTGTGTGCAGTCATAGTCTGTAACAGCCTGGACAGCGATGAATTTACCGGAGTCCATGGTAGAGCCGCCGCCGACAGCCAGGACGAACTTGAGGTCATTCTCTTTGATGACTTCACAGGCATCCAGGATAGCGGAGTATAACGGGTTCGGACGGACCTTGGACCATTCGACATAACGGACACCGTTCTTGTCTAAGGATTCCTTGATGGTAGCGATCAGATCAGCGAGATACGGTCCGCCGTCATCGACGATCAGACAGGAATCTGCGTACTTCTTTACTTCTTCACCGACGTTTACATGAGTGCCTTTACCGAAGATCACTCTCGTCTTCATGTTGATTTCAAAATTATTCATTTCCACCTCTATTAATCAAGATCTGCGAAATCGATCGCACAACGGTAAGTATCCGGACGGATAGCTGTTTCAAAGGCTTCCTGAGCTTTTTCGATCGGGAAGCTTCCGTAGAAGAGCTTGTCTGTCTCGACCAGATTCTTATTCAGCAGATTGACGGACTGCTCAAAGGAGAGCACCGAAGGGGATACAGTACCGGTCACAACAGCCTGAGAGCTGTGCAGCCAGTTCGGAGAAACCTGGATAGGAGCATCCGGGTGCTGAGAGGAATACATAATGACTCTGCCGAGCTTGCCGACCATATTGACGGCCTGCTGTCCTACTGCCGGGATGGCTGTAGTGTTGAAGACGACATCGGCACCTCTGCCGTCTGTGATCTTCTTCACTTCTTCGACCGGATCGACTTCCAGAGGATTGATCAGGATGTCTGCACCGAATTCCTTGGCGAGATTTCTTCTCTTCTCATCCGGTTCGGACATGATGACACGGCAGCCTCTTAATTTGGCAAGCTGTACATGCAGCATACCCATGATACCGCCGCCGATGACGACGACATCTTCACCGAGTTCCGGCTTGCCGACATTGATGGAGTTGACGACACAGGCTAAAGGTTCTGCGAAGATCCCTCTGTGGATCGGGACATCTTCTTTGAGGAAATAGATCCCGGCGATATCGATGCAGATGTATTCCGAGAAGCCGCCTAAGTTCTTGATGCCTTCATATGGCGTATTGGAGGCACTTCTTCTGAGCTTATGCGTACATAAGTTCGGAGCACCATGCCGGCAATAGTAGCAGCATCCGCAGGCATCAAAGGTCTTCACAGCGACCTTCGCACCGATCGGATAGGCTTCCGGAATGACGTTTTCTCCGATCTCTACGATCCTTCCGGCTGCTTCATGGCCGCCGTTGAACGGATACATATACGGATATTCCCCGGCATAGACTCTCTGTTCCCAGGTACAGATATTGCAGGCGCCGACCTGGACCAGGACCTGATTATAACCCGGTTTCGGTCTTTCCACTTCGCGGATCTCGATCTTCTTCGGTCCGGTCGTGACGACACATCTCATTTTCATATTCACTCTTCCTTCATCTCAATAAGCAATAAAGCCAGCCCTAAACTCTCAGTAGAGCTCGAAAGCTGGCTTTATTATGGATTTTAAATGTTAGTTTTTCTGTAGATCGATTAAGCGAGGATACCCAGTAAACCGCCGATGATACCGATAGCAGCTAATAAGCCGGTGATCTTTAATGTAGACCAGCCCTTACCGACAAGTCTCCAGCAGAGGAGAGTCAGTAATAACGGCAGCATCTTCGGTAACAGAGCATCGAACAGGTCTGTCTGCAGGTTGAAGTTTCCATATTCAGAGTTGATCTGGATACCGCACTTCAGGGAGACATACTGAGCGATAAGAGCACCCATGACTGTGCATCCTAAGATACCAGCACCCTGGATGAACTTGTTGATCTGGCCGGATTCGAGGATCTTGAAGATAGCTTCAGAACCCTGATCATGTCCTAAGAAGTAGGAGATGTGGCCGAGGATCAATGTGTAGATCGTACCTACTAAGAAGACGAGGATCGGGCCTGCTAAAGTAGCGCCGCCCATTGTCAGACCGATACCGATGGAGATCGTTAACGGAGTGACGATACCCTGAGTGACTGTATCACCGATACCGGCGAACGGTCCCATCAAACCGGACTTGACAGCCGTGATGGATTCAGTGTCTTCTAATTTGCCGGCTGCGACATCTTCTTCCATGGCAGCAGCCAGACCGATGATGGATGCACCCCAGATAACTTCTGTGTTGAAGAACTGAAGTTCTCTGAGCAGCATTTCTTTTCTCTTTTCCGCATCGTTCGGATATAAAGCCTTAGCGATCGGAACCATGGATAAGCAGACTGCCGGAGCCTGCATTCTCTCGTACTGATAGCAAGAGTGGTTGAAGAATTGCCAACGTCTCCAAGCCTTTTCGAGATCTTGTCTACTTACAACTTTTTCTGACATTTTTAATTCCTCCCTTACGCCTTTTCACCGGCGGCTTCCAGCTGCGTGTAAACGATAGCTGCAGCCAGACCTAAGATGGTGATAGCCATTGTGTTCAGGTTGAGATAAACAGCTAATGCAAAGCCAACGAACAGGAAGACTCTTGCGTTGCCCTTGAAGATAGCGTTCAGGTTGATACCGATACCAAGTGCCGGTAACATACCACCAACGACGGATACAGCTCTGAGGACCGGTCCATTGAGGACATCGCCCAGGTTGCCTAATGCGTTAGCACCGACATAGAGTAAGATCGTAGTCGGGATGAAGTACAGGATGAAGTGCCAGCAGAACGGTAATACGACTGTCGGCAGGATCAGACTGTCTTCTTTGCCTTCGTTGATCATCTTTTCAGCCATATGTACGAAGAATGCGTTAGTCGTCATTCTGAAGACATACATGAAGCCGCCTAAGAGACCTACTGGAACTGCCATTGCCAGACCGACTTCCATATCGAGGTGGTTAGCAATACACATAGCAACACCGACAACACCTGCTAAGCAAGGGTCACCAGGAGAAGATCCACCGACGCTCATGTAGCCGATGTAGATCAGGTTGATCTGGGCGCCGAGAACAGCACCCGTAGTGACATCGCCGAGGATGGCTCCGACGATAGTACCACAGACGATAGGTCTGTAGTAGGTAGTATAACTGGCTAAGAAGCTGAAGTTTACTAAAGCGTAGACTATGCCAATTATAATACTTTGAGCTAATGTCATACTTTCTTTTTGGGTATTCTAATGAATACCGCTTTCCCCTTTCATTCTTTTATTTGTTTTTTTGCCGGCATCATGATCCAAAAGAATAAACGATCATACTGCCGTTTCCCGATATCTGTAGCTGGCAGATATCAGTATGCAAACGCTCGTACGCAGCGTTAACACCGATTTTTAGAGGTGATCTTTGACTTCCTGCTTTTCCTGTCCCGGAACTAACTGCCAGAACATATGGACGCCGTAGTCATTGATGATGCGTCTCATGCAATCCTTTTCTTCTTCAGATGCATGGACCTGCTTGATGAACTGCTTTCTCTTCGGGTTCTGGATCATGCCGCCTAATACGAGGTCCTTGATCTCAACACCCTGCTGGAGCAGTCTTTCAAATGTTTCCGGATACTTGCCTAAGATGACGACTTTTTCGCCTTCCGGGGAATCCTCTTTGAGGAATGCTGCCGCTTCATCGATCGGCATGATCTTTAAAGTGACACCTGCCGGAGCAGCAGCTGCGAGGACACGCTTCATCAGCATGTCGTTCGGGAGCTTGTCATCAGGGATCAGGATGAAGTTGCCATCCGTGACCTTTAACCAGGCAGTGACGACCTGACCATGGATCAGTCTGTCATCGATTCGAGCTAAAACGATATTTCTCATTGTGTTATGCTTCCTTTACGCTTCCGTCTTCCGATCTGCCGTTGAGACCCGGTCTGCTCAGATCATAGAGCGAAGCCTTGCCGGTAGAACCGCAGACATCAAAGTAGTGTCTGGCAACCTGCTTGTAGCCTTCAGTCAGGAGACCGTAGACGCCATAGACTTTGTTGCCGGAAATGTCATTGTTGATCAGGCCTTCAGCCATGCCTCTGTAGAGGTCATTAGCGAGGTTGACCTTGGTGATACCGATCTCACAAGCCTTGGAGATGTTCTCATCACCGGAACCGGATCCACCGTGTAATACGAGCGGTACCGGGACCTTGTCTCTTAATTCTTTCAGTCTTTCGAAACGGATCTCCGGAGTTCCCTTGTAAACGCCGTGAGCCGTACCGACAGCGACTGCGAGGAAGTCACAGTTCGTCTCTTTGACGAATCTGACAGCTTCTTCCGGATCTGTCAGGTTGGAATAGCCATCGACTGCGTAGTTTTCGCCGGATCCGACATGACCCAGTTCAGCTTCAACGCCCATGCCGATCGCATGTGCCAGTTCAACAGCTCTCTTGACTTCATGTGCATTGACTTCGTACGGAGTAGAAGATTTGTCGATCATCATATCCGTTAAGCCGGCTCTGACAGCCCATACACAGGTCTCATAGCTTGGACCATGGTCGAGGATGGTAGCTACCGGTACTTTGGCCTTTTCGCCGATCTCTGCAGCAGTCTTGCCAAAGTAGACGAAATCAGGGTGTGCACCATACGTGATCAGAAGGATCAGCGGAGAATTCTTCTCTTCCGCTGCTTCGACAGCTGCACGGATAGAATGCTCGTTGTTGACGCCTAATGCCGGGACACCAAAGTGGTTCTCTCTGGCTACCGCACAGATCGTCTTCATCGAAACTAACATATTATTATCCCTCCTAATATGCCGTTGCCTAAAACATGTCAGACAACTACTGTTTCTATTTTATACTGTCAGGTACCGACTTTTCAAGCGCTTACATGTTTATGTACGTTTGTTCAACGGTTCTTTTTTACCGTACAGCAGAGGCGATATATAATGGGGTTATGGGCAAGATCTATATCACCAGACACGGAGAAACATTCCTGAATACAAGAGACTGCTTCCAGGGAGCAGCTGACGATCCGAGTACCTATCTCACCGAAAGAGGGAAACAGCAGGCAGGACTCCTCGCGAAGCGCATGGAGGACATCCCTCTCGATCTCATCCTCTCCTCTCCTCTCAAAAGAGCCATTGATACTGCTGAGATCATCAGAAGAGAAAGAGACATCCCTCTTCTCATAGAGAATGGGCTGTTGGAGAGAAGACTGGGCGTCTGGGAAGGAAGGACACATTCCTCCGTCCGGGAAGAACTCGGCATGTCCAAAGAGGACTGGAAGAAAGGCGTCAAAACGGTACCGGAGGGAGGAGAATCGGAAGAGGAGCTCCTCATACGTGCACAGAGAGATTTCCAGAGGATCGCGGATACCTATATAGATAAGGATATATTATTAGTCACGCACTGCGTCATCCTGCAGCCGATCTTCGACTATATCAAAAAGGAGCCTGTTGAGCCGATGGTCTTCGCTCCTCAGGCATCCCTGTCATTATGTGAATATGACGGGAAGGACTTCACGCTTCTCTATGAAGCAGACACTTCCCATATAAAGTGAAGGAAACTTCATTCAGTTTGTTGACAAAAGATAATAAACAAAAAGGATAGAAAAGCAGAATTCTTATTTTCCATCTGATTATTCTTAAGCTTTCCTCACAATCACCCTTTCGCTCTTCAAACAGGGACCAAATGAGACTATAAAAGTATTATGAAGTATTTCTGGACACATAAGGATAACATTCCGGAAGGAATGGGATACGGACAATTTTCTATCAAACATCTGATGTGGCTAATACTAACAATCAGTCTAATTGTCGGGGTTGTTTTTCTTTATGGCCAATTGGAGCCTTCTTCAAGGATCACTTTATTAAGAGCAATTGGTGCCACACTGATCATCATTGACATAATCAAGATGGTACTGATTTATCATTCAGATGTCGTCTTTTCAGAATATCTGCCATTGGAACTATGCAGCTTCGCAGCCTATTTCATCGTATGCGACTCAATCTGGATCGGCAATGACATCTTTCCGGAAATGTTACTGACGATGTTCTTGCCAGCCGCAATAATGGCCATTTTAGTTCCTACTACTTCAACATTACCGGCTATTAACTTCTATACGATTCATCAGTTCCTCTATCATGGCTTGATAATTGCCTATGTCATGACCCGTTTCCTTTACGGGGAAATACCGCTTTCCTACCCGGGAGTATGGAAAAGCATCCTGCAGATAATCATGCTGGCAACCGTCATTTACATCATAGACACCGTCTTCAACAAGAACTTCATGTTCTTGCGCGACACCTATGATAACGCCTTGTTAAATGTGATCTGGAAAATAACCGGTGGAGGCATTAATTATACAGGCGGTCTGGTATGTTTCTGCATAATAATGATTCACGTATTTTTTATCATTTTCAAACTTATTGAATTCTTATTGTTTAATTAAAAACTGAGAAATCAGTTTTATCTTTCATTTGTTACACAATCCTATATTTGCACAATCGGCTGTGTCATGCATTACTTAATGAGCAGTACAAGGATAAGATCAAAAATGTGTGTTTAGATGCCGGATATAATGTAGGACACATCTGCAGAGAGATCATCAAAAACGGGCAACAGCCGATAATGCCATATCACAGGCCAATGGGCAATCAGAAAGAAGTCAGGAAGAAAGACTTTGAGTATGATGAAACAAACGACCGCTACCTCTGTCCAGAAGGA
>JAFOMB010000038.1 GCA_017419065.1 Erysipelotrichaceae bacterium
TCAGCACGGTTATAGGTAGGTATGACAACACTGATCACTGTTCTTCCTCCCTTAAAATATCTTATTTTATTATACATGGAAGAAGATATGGGTTGTGCTATGATATACGTATTGGAGGAAACATCTATGAAAGGTATCATCCTGGCAGGAGGCTCCGGAACGAGACTCTATCCGCTCACCAAAGTCACATCCAAACAGCTTCTGCCGATCTACGATAAACCGATGATCTACTATCCGATGTCCGTTCTCATGAACGCGAAGATAAGAGACATCCTGATCATCTCTACCCCGCAGGACCTCCCGAGATTCCGGGAGCTGCTGAAAGACGGAAGCCAGTTCGGCGTCCATCTCTCCTATGCGGAACAGCCGTCCCCGGACGGCCTCGCACAGGCCTTCGTGATCGGAGCCGACTTCATCGGCAATGACCCGGTCGCCATGGTTCTGGGAGACAACATCTTCTCCGGACACGGTCTCAAGAAGAGACTCAAGGCCGCTGTCGAAAACGCGGAGACCGGCAAAGGCGCCACTGTCTTCGGCTACTATGTCGATGACCCGGAACGCTTCGGCATCGTCGAATTCGACAAAGACGGAAGAGCTGTCTCAATCGAAGAGAAGCCGGAACATCCGAAATCCAACTACTGCGTCACCGGTCTTTACTTCTACGACAACCGCGTCGTGGAATACGCGAAGAACCTGAAGCCTTCCAAGAGAGGCGAATACGAGATCACCGATCTCAACAGGATCTATCTGGAAAACGGCGATCTCAATGTCGAACTGCTCGGACAGGGTTTCACCTGGCTCGATACCGGTACACATGAGTCTCTCGTCGACGCGACGAACTTCGTCAAGACCGTCGAACAGCACCAGCACAGAAAGATCGCGTGTCTTGAAGAGATCGCCTATCTGAACGGCTGGATCAGCAGAGAAGAGATACAGAAGACAGCGACAGAACTGAAGAAGAACCAGTACGGTCAGTATCTTCAGGATGTCATCGATGAGAAATACAAGGACGAATTGAGGTAAAACTATGAACATTCTCGTGACCGGAGGAGCCGGTTTCATCGGAAGCAATTTCATCTTCCACATGCGCAAGGCACATCCTGACTACCGGATCGTCTGCCTGGACAAACTCACCTACGCCGGAAATCTCTCTACTTTAGAGCCGGTATTGAACGACCCGCAGTTCCGCTTCTGCAGGACCGATATCTGCGACAGAGAAGCGGTCTATCAGATCTTTGAAGAGGAAAGACCGGACATCGTCGTCAACTTTGCGGCAGAGTCCCATGTCGACCGTTCCATCGAAGATCCGGGCATCTTCTTACAGACCAACATCATCGGCACGTCTGTCATGATGGACGCCTCGAGAAAGTACGGCGTCAAGAGATACCATCAGGTATCCACAGATGAAGTCTACGGCGATCTGCCGTTGGACAGACCGGACCTCTTCTTCACGGAAGAGACCCCGATCCACACATCTTCGCCATACTCCTCTTCCAAGGCCGGTGCTGACTTACTGGTCCTGGCCTACTATCGTACATACGGCCTCCCGGTAACTATTTCCCGCTGTTCCAACAACTACGGCCCGTATCACTTCCCGGAGAAGCTGATCCCGCTCATGGTGATCAACGCCCTGCATGATAAGCCGTTACCGGTCTATGGAGAAGGCATCAACGTCCGTGACTGGCTCTATGTGGAAGACCACTGCAAGGCTATCGATCTCATCATCCACAAGGGAAGAGTCGGAGAAGTCTACAACGTCGGCGGTCACAATGAGATGCGCAACATCGACATCGTCAAGCTCATCTGCAGGCAGCTCGGCAAGCCGGAATCCCTGATCACCTATGTCACTGACCGCAAGGGACACGACATGCGCTACGCGATCGATCCGGCCAAGATCCATAGAGAACTGGGATGGCTGCCGGAGACGAAGTTTGAAGACGGCATCAAAAAGACCATCCAGTGGTATCTGGACAATCAGGACTGGTGGGAACCTATCGTATCCGGTGAATACCAGAACTACTACGAAAAGATGTACGGAAACCGGTAATCAAAGAAAACGTCTGAATCATTCAGACGTTTTTTCATGTTCGATTCTTACGGTTCTATCCTCGTCCAGACACCGGCCCATTCTGCCGCGTGATCGATGAATCCCTCCTGCAGTTCCTTGGAAGTCTTGACCAGGTCTCCCTTCTGCCATACATAGGTCTCTTCTCCTCCGAGTTCGGAGTTGACATCCCAGTAGACCATTCCCGGACCGATGTTCACTGTTTTTAAGGCCGGGCAGTCTTCAAACATATATGTCATCGTCGTATCGGAATAAGTGACAAAACTGCTGAGGTCCAGTTCTTTCAGGGATGTACAGTCACGCACGAGATTATCCATCATCTTCATGTTTCTCGTATCAAAGGAAGACAGATCAAGGCTCTCCAGCGATGTACAGCCATAGAACATGCCATTTGCGTTTGTGACCATCGATGTATCAAAATTGGAGACGTCCAGCGATTTCAGGGAGCTGCAGTCTTCGAACATGTTAAACATAGCAGTGGCGTTCGAGGTATTGAATGACGACACATCGATGTGTTCAAGTGCTTTGCAGCCATGGAATATCGAATTCATATATATGGCATTCGAGGTATCGAAATTACGGACGTCCAGCTCTTTCAGTTTGAAGCAGAAGGAGAACATACTGCTCAGATCCTTCACCTTTGAAGTGTCAAAATGACTGACATCGATAGACTCCAGTTCCTCGCATCCACCGAACATACTATTCATTCCTGTTACATTTGATGTATCAAAGGAAGAGAGGTCCAGGGATATGAGTTTTTGACAACCTGAGAACAGACCGTTCATATTCGTGACGTTCGAGGTATCAAAGCTGTGCAGATCAGCGGATGTCAAAGAGTAGCAGCTGCTGAACATGCCGCCCATGTCCCTGATCTCCTTCGACAGGAAGCCGTCTCCATCAAAGGTTTCAAGGTTTTCGGCATACCAGAACCACAGTTTCATCGAATCTGTGACAACTGTATATCCATCTGCGACAGAGGCGGTCTTTATCAGCTCTCTGTAATCTGTCCACGCTACCGGTTCCGCATCACGGACCACAAAGACTCTTCCTGTAAAAGAATCGCCGTTATCGCCTGTAAACGTTCCCTGTTCCGCATTCGTGTACTTTTCTCTGCTCGTAAAGAACAGGAGATCGCCTTCTTCTGTCAGCACCGCATAGGTGTCCCCTCTTCTTGTCCAGGTACCTGTCCACTCACTGCTGTTGTTTGGATAATCCTCATAGAGCGTTCCGGAAGTCTGGCAGTTATCTCCGTTTTTCCAGAGCGTCAGACGGTCATCTCCAAGACAGGCGTTATTGATCCATTTTGTGAATCCGCTTCCCAATGTCACTATCTCCAGGGAATTGCATCCTCCAAACATGGCGTCCATATCACGGACTTTTGAAGTATCGAATCCGGACAGATCGAGTTCTGTGAGGGATGTGCAGTTCGCAAACATGTATCGCATATCGAAGACACCCGAAGTATCGAATCCGGACAGATCGAGTTTTGTGAGAGAGGTACAGCCGGAGAATAGACTTGCCATATTGATAACGCCGGAAGTGTCAAACCCCGTTCCATCGAAAGAAGAGAGATTGACCGCGGACGAGAACCAGCTTTCCATATTTTTTGGTCTGACCACAGAAGATTCCGCTACAGAGACTTTCCGGATAGAATCCTTATACTTTTTCCATGGCGGAGCGTTCCTGCCTTCTATATCATTGAAGATCCTGCCGGAGAAACTCTTCCCGTCAAAACTTTGAGCGGTCCCGGTCACATCGTTTCTGGATGACTCAAAACTCTGAAGGAAGACCAGTTCTCCCTCGTCGGTCAGTACGGCAAGTACTTCCAGTACCCTTTCCCATGTGCCGCTGCGGTTTTCGGCAGTGCTCATGTACAGTTCAGAGGATGTCTTTGTTTCAGTACCGTCCGTCCACTTATAATTGCTTCCCCCGCCAAGGTAGGCCGTGTCTATCCACTTCACAAAACTGTTCTCCAGAACTACTCTTCTCAGGACAGAACAGTCTTTGAACATGTCTTTCATAGAAGCGACAGAAGATGTATCGATGTAACTGAGATCGGCAGTGACGAGACCGGAGCATCCCGCAAACATTCTGCTCATATCTTTGACAGCGGATGTATCAAATCCCTGACTGTAAAATTCTCTGAGGTTGACAGCTCCGAAAAACCAGTTGGATGTCGTTTCCGGCCATACCGTATATCCGTCTCCCACAGAAACTGTTCTGATTTCGGACATATAGTCTAACCATGGAATGAACTTGTCGAATTCATATCCCGAGAAGATCCTTCCGGTATACGTTTCATCATTCGCTCCTGTAAAAGTCCCTGTGGAAGCATTCGCGTAGCTCTCTTTCCCGGTAAAGAAGACCATGTCTCCGTCTTCTTCCAGTATCGCATAGTTATACGGGATGTTCTTCCAGACGCCCTTCCACTCTGCTCTGTGCTCCGGATAGGCGCTCCGCAGTTCTTCCGCGGTCAGTGAGAGATCATTATGACGCCAGCTGTACTCCGAGCGATCAAAGAACCTCGTGTCTTCCGGCCATCTGTCAAATTTCTCTCCCAGGACAAGCCTGTTCAGAGAAGTGCAGCTGTAGAAGAGATCCATCGTATTCGTGACCGCTGAGGTGTCAAAACCCGAGATATCCAGGGATTCCAGATCGAGGCATTGTGAAAACATGCCGTTCATATCTTCAACTTTGGAAGTGTCGAATGTGTGCAGATCCAGATTCTGCAGCCCTCTGCACGCAAAGAACATATGATACATCGATGTGACGTTCGAGGTATCGAAAGAACTCACATCGATCGTTTTAAATGTGTGACAGTCCGCAAACATGGAGGACATATCTTTGACATTCTTCGTATTGAAATGGCTGAGATCAGGAGCGGAAAGACCTGTGCATCCCGAGAACATCGACGCCATCGTTTCGACATTCGAGGTATCGAAATGGCTGACATCGAGCTCATTCAGGAGGACGCAGTCCTTAAACATCCCGCTCATATCCGTGATGCTCGAAGTGTCAAACCCGCTCACATCGACCTCATCCAGATTCCGGCACCCCTCAAACATGGAGGCCATGGACTTCACCCGGGAAGTGTTCATATGACTGAGGTCCACAGAAGTAAGACCGCAGTCTTTAAACATCCCGCTCATGTCTACGACATTGGAGGTATTGAAATATGTTATGTCGAAATGATCTGAAGGATCACTGTTCGAGAAGAGTCTGCTCATATCTGTGACACGGGATGTATTCATTCCCTTCGAATCAAAATGCTTCAGCGCACTCATGGAGTAAAATCCCGGCAGCCAGCGGAAACTGACTGTCTGTCCTTCTGCCACGAATATTCTCTCTATCTCACTGCGGTGTTCTTCAAACAGTTCGTCGAATCCTTCCGGTTTTGTGTCAGATTCCACATCCGCAAATACGAGACCGTGGTAGGTATTTCCCGCCAGATCTGTCACATCCCTTTCCTCACCTGTGGAGTAGGTTTCCATACTGCGGAAATAGATGAGATCCTTGTCCTCTGTCAGGACCGCGTAAGCCCGGTTCACCGGGAAGACTTCCTTGGCGGTATCCCCGTCGATCAGAGAATCTCCTCCCAGGATATAACCCGTATAAATATCATTCGTCTGGATGTATTCTGCAGCTTTCTGTTCGGAACCTGTCTTCGTAAGTATGATCGGAGCACCGACTTTATAAGCCAGCGGTCCTCCGCAGAGTCCGTCCGGAAAATTCTGCGAATAGGCCAGTACGGCTTCTCCGGCATTCTCAGAGAATGTCTCCGCGATCAGGACCGATGTTTCGAAACGGTTCTTTCCGGAAAGTCTTACGACCTTTCCGTATTCCTTCAGTTCTTCTTCCACTGCTTCCGATACGGCCGCTGTGCCTCCGATGATATAGAATGTATCGGTATTCGCATAAGACAGGAAAGCTCTCTGATCCTGTGTCAGAGAGGATCCTGTCAGCAGGATCGGAAGTCCTGCCGAAGAGGCGCTGAGGGAATCCGCGAAATTCTTCCCGGTCGAGACGATAATGTCTTCATCGTATACATCCGCCTCATCCAGGATCGACAGATTCGTGACATAGCGGTTTTTCCCGGACAGTCTTTCTATCTGATAGGTATCGCGAAGGCTCTCGACCGCTTCATCGGAGACTGCTCCGGTACCGCCGAGCACATAGATCTTCGCTCCTTCACGCACATAGGAACGGATCGCATCACAGATGTAATCCGACTTGGAGTCTTTGATGATAAAGATAGGCGCGTTGCGCAAACACGCGAGATATGAGCCTCCTAACGCATCCGCGAACTCTTCTCCGGAAGCGATGACGGCATATTCAAAAGGTTCATTATTATTCAGTTTATACAGTTCCTTTGCGGTCTCCACACAGGTGATATAGCGGTTGGAACCATAGATACGGTCATAATTGCTTTCTTCACTTTCTGACTGCGGACTCTCTGCATCTTCTGCGTGAACACTTTGATTCACCCCCGAAAACACGAGTACCAGAAAAAGAGACAATACAATCATCAGTAAACGTTTCATATAGAGACCTCCGATATAATAAAGAGATTCGACCTACTTCATCATATCACCCATCAGGATGATTCCTCATTTAAAAAAGCCTGTATGACAGGCTTCGAACTTATACATATTCAGTAGATCAGTTTATACAGTCTCCGTCCGTCCTGTTCCAGGAGGACTGTACTGTCTATTCCGTATTTCTCCAGGAGAGCAGAGACATCATCTCCCGATAAGAGATAGTCGATTTCCAGCTTCTTCAGATGTTCCGGATTCATGTGGATGAGGATGGAATCGGTATGGAGGACTTCAATGGATAAGTCTCCCTCATAGAGCTGTATGCTTTCATGACAATAGCGGTTATAGGCATCGGTGAATTCTTTCTTCTCATCGATGATCTCATAGTCCCCTGCCGGATAGAAGTTGGTCGCATTGACGGTCTTGACGCCGTTCGCCAGCAGGAACTCCGTCACCGGCCAGCTGTCATCGACACAGAGGAATCTCGCTTCCGGATCTTCTTCCCGGATCTCATAGAGTGTGTCGCTGAGCGGATGATTGGTGATCGGCGAGATGCCCCGGCACAGCGGATTGACAAAGCCTCCCGCGAACACCATGAGGGCACATAAAGAGAGAGCTGTCAGTCTCTTATATCCCGAGAATAATAAGAAGAGTACCAGGACGAAGAAGGCGATCTCCAGGACAGCGTATTTACCAGTGAGGTAAGCTAAAGCTTTTTCATTTAAGAAGAGGCACATGACAGCTCCATAGACAAGAGGATAGAGGATCCTCTCCCAGAGGGTGAAGGAGATCTCTTCCTTTTTGATGCGGTTCATCGCCCATACTGTCAGTAAGACAGCCGCGAATCCAAACGGCACCTTGACGCGGTTGACATAGGAGAAGAGGGTGATCTTCGCCAGCCACTCCGGAAAGCCGATACACATGAATACCGCCATGACTAGAAGCAGGATACACAGCACAACTCCCGGCACCATGTCCTTTCTGTTTCTTCCTCTGTTTCTCAGTCTCGGATAGAGAAGGAAAAAGAGCGGTGCGAAGTGGATGAAGGTCGCTACTTCAGAATTATTGGAGACGTTGGTATCCTTGAAAGCCAGGAAGATGGAATAGAGATGAGTGAAGAGATCGGAGATCTTCCAGTTTCCACCCAGGGATACTCTTCTTCCCGGATAGGACGTATTGAGAAGAGCTTTGAAATCCTCTAAGGATGAATAGAGGAAGGAGCCGGAGATGCCTCCCGCAATGAGGATCA
>JAFOMB010000002.1 GCA_017419065.1 Erysipelotrichaceae bacterium
CCCATATCGTACCGGATGGTGACAGAGAATATCTGGACGGCGCATTTCTGATAGAAGACGGGAAGATCCTGGATGTCTTTGCGCAGAGCCGGAAGGTGAATGTGGAAGAAGATACGGAAATCATCGATGCCTCCGGGAAGATCATCATCCCGGCTTTCTTTGACCCCTATACAGAAGAAGAAAGCGGAGAAGGATGTGTCCGGTCGATCAGAGTTCTTCAATCAATTGAAGACTCTTCCTTAAAAGAAGGGGAACTTGGTTTTCACAATGAAAAGGGTGTCCCTCTCCATGAAAAGACGCTCTCTGTCTCCTCAGACCATGAGGAAGCAGAAGAGGCGGAAAGAAGGGGCGTAAAGATACTTCTGAAGGCCGGATATCCATTAGATATCTATGACGGTTTCTTGCCGGTACTCCGGGAAGACTTCCTGGATGAAAAGGGAGAAAGCCTTTCAGCACTGGCTCTGGAAGGACAGGACTACACCGAAGTCCACGGGTCCATCTCGAAGAGGACACTGTCCATCCTGCTTCGTCTCATCGACCGGAAGAAGCTCATCCTCTGCGGAGGGAAGGCCATGGATGAGGCATACCGGAAGGCGCTGGAACTGGGAGCACGGTGGTGCGATATCGTCGCCTGTACCTCGATGAATGCCTATGCGCTCTATGGCCTGGAGAAACTCTATGGCGGACTGAAAAGAGGAAAGAAGGCAGACTATCTGCTTCTGGATAAAGAAGGGAATATCCTGGAAAGATACAAGGAGGGAAGAAGACTATGAATCAGTTCATCTACCGGGTGATCGTCTATCTGCTGTCATTCATACTGTCGCTGTATGGCCTCTCTGCCCTTGATTTCAACCGTTTCCTAAAGAAAAACAAGGTAACAGAAGCCCAGGTACTCTATTTTCTGCTGGCCCTGGCTTTAGCCTATCTTGTGGGCTCGCTCTTGATGAGCATCATTTATTTCTTTAATATATAATAGATACAGGTATCGAGGAGGTGAGAGACATGAGGATCCTGACAAGAAGTCTTCCGTATGTGCTGATCGCTTTTCTCATATCTCTGGCTTTGACCCCGTTAGTCAAAAAGATCGGATTCTCCATCGATGCCTATGCGAAGGAAAATAACAGAACAGTACACCACGGCCATATCGTAAGGATAGGGGGCCTGGCGATCTTTATCGCCTTCGTGGTATCTATGGCTATCTTCTTCGATGCGGACAGACAGATCGATGCCATCCTCATCGGCGGTCTCATCGTCTTCGTGGGCGGACTCATCGACGATATCCATGACATCCGGCCTATCGTCAAACTGGCTTTCCAGATCGTAGCGGCCCTGATCGTCATCTTCTATGGAGATATCCATCTGGATGTCATCAACATGCGCTTCTTCAATATCGACTTTTCCCCGATCTCTTTCCTGGTCACCCTGCTTTGGATCGTCGGTGTCTGCAACGCCATCAACCTGATCGATGGTTTAGACGGTCTTTCCTGCGGGATCTCCACGATCGTCATCTCCGCCATCGGTATCATCGCCTACTTCATGAGAAGGATAGACCTGGCTGTGATCTCTTTGATTCTGGTCGGTTCCATCCTCGGCTTCCTGCCGTATAACTTCCATCCGGCCTCGATCTTCGTCGGGGACTCCGGCGCTCTTTTCATGGGCTACATGATCGCCTGTCTGTCCCTGCTGGGATTCAAGACCACGGCCTTCATCACCCTGGGTTTCCCGATCGTCATCCTCTTTGTGCCGTTGGCCGATACGATGCTGGCGATCATACGAAGAAAGCTGAAGGGACAGAAGATCTCGGAAGCGGACAAGTCCCACCTCCATCATGTCATCATGTTCAAGCTGGGCTTCTCCCACAGGAACACGGTACTGACACTGTACTTCATCACCTTCCTCTTCGGATGCGATGCCATCCTGACCTTCTTCCATGAGAAAGCCGGTCTGATCTTCCTGTTCGTCCTGTGCCTTCTCGCCTGGATCTTCATCGAACTCACCGGGATGATGGGACCGACAGTCCATCCTCTGATCGGCTTATGCCGAAGGATCACCGGACATCCGAAGAAGTCCGATGACGCCTTCTTTGAAGCCAACAAGATCAATCACCGCGGATAAGAAAAACAGGCTAGGCCTGTTTTTTCAGATAGTCGATGACCTGAGATAAGTCCTCCAGGACTGCCTCGGTCATTTTTTTATGTGCTTCATCCGGCATGGCGAGATCCGGGATACAGATCACCTTGATGCCGGCGGCATGGGAAGCTTCAATGCCTAAGCGGCTGTCTTCGAGTACCAGGCATTCCGAGACGTCTGTGTTCGACTTCTCCGCTGCCTTTAAGAAGATATCCGGTGCCGGCTTGGAATGTTTCACATCCGGTCCGAATACCTCTACTGAGAAGTACTCCTCCATGTCATTTCCCTTCAGCATCTGTCTCGCCCTCTCCGGAAGACTCGAGGAAGCGATGACGCACTGATAGCCGTTTTCCTTCAGATAGTCCAGGAGTTCTCTCGCTCCCTTTTTCGCCGGGATGCCCTTATCGACTCTCTTCTGGTCGCTGTCGACGACATAGTGGAACATCTCATCGGCACTGATCGGAAGTCCATAGTCTTCTACCATCAGAACGGCATTGTTCAGGGCCGTACCGCCGATGTATCTCTCTATATAGGTCTCCAGGGTGAAGATCTTTCCATACTTCGCCATGAGGTCTACATACGCATTGAAGTAGCCTGATTCGGTATCCATCAATAATCCATCCAAATCGAATATCACTGTTTTGATCATAGTTTTCTCCTGAGGAAAATAATAGAGAATATCTTCGTTTTCGTCAATCATTCAATCTTATTGACAGAGAAAAACAGAGAGAGTAGACTTAAATAGTTCGAGACCGAACTAAAGGAGTTTCTATGAAGAATGCGATCAGAGAAATAGAGACCTTTCATAAAGAACTGCACTGCCGGATCACCCGGTCAAAGAGGCTCTTCGAGAAGGGTTTGAATATGACACAGCTGCAGATCATGCATTATCTCTTCAAGCACCCCGGTGAAGAAGTCTGTCAGAGAGACCTGGAGGATTTCCTCCATCTCAAGAAGGCGACGATCGCCGAGTCGCTGGACAGACTGGAACAGAAGGGCTTTATCGAAAGAGAAGTCTCTAAGACAGACCGAAGGAGAAAGAATGTCATGGTCTCCAGAGAAGAACTGGAAGAGATGAAGGAGAATTTCCGGAAGCTGGATGAGACAGCGGATGTGATCACCAGAGACATTTCTGAAAAGGAGATGGAAGTGTTCTTCTGTGTGCTCGAGAAGATGGAAGAGAATCTGAAGAAAGGAGATGTTCAGTGAAGAGGATATTTCATTACCTGAAGCCTTTCTGGCTGTCCGTACTGGCAGTCATCCTGTTCACCTATGTACAGGTGCAGACAGAACTGTCTTTACCGGACTATATGTCGGCCATCGTCACCAACGGGATACAGTACAGCGGTATCACCGAGGATATGCCGGCAGCTCTGACAAAGAGCGATTATGAGGAGCTGTTCCGCTTCTGTGAGGGACCGTCTACCGATTATGAGTCTTCCTTCTATACGGTAGAGGCCGGAAAGGAAGCCCGTATCAAGGATCAGACCGTGACCTTTAAAGAGGACGTCCTGATCCTGGAAGAGGGGACATTCCTTGAAGGTCTGCAGATGCCGTTAGTGTATTATTACCTGTCGAATACGATGGGTCTCGATACCACCAATGTCGAGGCGATCATGCCGGTGCTGAAAGAGGCGACACTGGGACTGGAAGACAACTTCCCGTCCATGGCCAAGCTCGGCATCGCCATGCTGTATGACCATGTGGGATTATCAGTCGCCTCCATACAGAGCAACTACATCCTGAAGACAGGAGCGGAGATGCTGGGGATCGCCTTCATCGGACTGGTCGTCCAGTTACTGTCTACCTACCTGTCTACGAAGATATCGGCCAGAGTGGCTGCCGATATGCGGAAGGATGTCTTTGAGAAGGTGGAATCCTTCTCCAGTACGGAGTTCTCGAAGTTCTCTACCTCTTCTTTGATCACGCGTACCGGTAATGATATCACCAAGGTACAGCAGCTCGTACAGATGTTACTGAGGATGGTGCTGATGGCTCCGATGATGGGTCTCACGGCTGTCTTTAAAGTCGTACGCTACCCGGCCATCTCCTGGATACTCCTGGTCGCGGTCGGGATCATCCTGGGAACGCTGATCTTCATGCTGATCGTCGCGGTCCCGAAATTCGAGAAGATCCAGAAGCTCGTCGACCGGATCAATTCCGTCATGAGAGAATTCCTGGACGGCATGCTGGTGATCCGAGCCTTCAATTCGGAGAAGACCGAAGAGAAGCGCTTCGATGATACCAACAGTGAACTGACCAGGATCGATACCTTCGTCAGCCGCTGTATGACAGCTATCGGTCCGATCATGACCTTTGTCATGAACGGTCTCACGATCGCGATCACCTGGTTTGCGGCCAAACAGATCGACATCGATGCGATGACGATCGGCGATATGATGGCCTTCATACAGTACGCCATGCACGTCGTCATGTCCTTCATGTTTGTGTCGATGACCTTCTTCATGGTGCCGAGATCCTTAGTTTCCGTGAAGCGAATCGGCGAAGTCCTGGATACACAGAACGAGATCCTGGACAAGGAAGATCCGCTTCCTCTTCCGGAAGAAAACGGCGACCTCGTCTTCGATCATGTCTACTTCAAGTATCCGGGTGCGGAAGAATACGTCCTGGAAGATATCAGCTTTGAAGCGAAGCCGGGAGAAACGGTAGCCTTCATTGGATCTACCGGTTCCGGAAAGTCCACGGTGATCAAGCTGATCCCGAGACTCTTCGATGTCACCGAGGGTTCTATCCGCTATTGCGGACAGGATATCCGGGATGTCGCTCAGGCAGACCTTCACGAAAGGATCGGCTATGCGCCGCAGAAGGCCGTCTTATTTACCGGAGATATCGCCTCCAATATCGCCTTCGGAAGAGAGGTCTCAGATAAGGAGATGAAGGAAGCGATCGAGGTCTCCCAGTCCACCAACATCATCAAGGAGAAGGAAGAGGGCATCCACAGCGAGATCGTCCAGGGCGGTACCAATGTCTCCGGCGGTCAGAGACAGCGCCTCTCCATCGCCAGAGCTCTGGCTAAGAAAGAGAACATCTACATCTTCGA
>JAFOMB010000039.1 GCA_017419065.1 Erysipelotrichaceae bacterium
GACACATGCAGATTCTCTACTTTCAGCATATCATTCTCCCAGGTAGGCCCTGATGACCTCTTTGTTGGTACGGACTTCTTCCGGGGTGCCGTGTGTCAGGATCATGCCGTAATTGATGACGGTGATCTTTTCACAGATCCCCATGACGAGTTTCATATCGTGTTCGATCAGAAGGATGGCGATATCGAACTTGTCTCTGACAAGCCGTATCGTCTCCATGAGATCCGCTGTCTCTCTCGGGTTCATGCCGGCAGCCGGTTCATCGAGAAGCAGAAGACACGGGTCAGAAGCCAGGGCTCTGGCGATCTCCAGACGCCGTTGCGCGCCATATGGAAGCGAAGAGGCCTTGATATCGGCCTGATCGCGCAGGTCGAAGATATCCAGCAGTTCCAGGGCTTTTTCATGGGCCATCTTTTCAAAGGCGTAATAACGCGGTAAACGGAAGACGCCGGTCACCGGCGAGTATTCCAGACGGTTGTGCATGCCGACCTTGACATTGTCTTCGACACTCAGTTCATTGAACAGACGGATGTTCTGGAAGGTCCTGGCGATGCCGGCCCTGCTGACTTCGATCGGGGTCTTCTTCGTGATGTCTTCTCCGTTGAGGACGATCTTTCCCCTGCTCGGTTCATAGACCTTTGTCAGCATGTTGAAGACCGTGGTCTTGCCGGCGCCGTTCGGACCGATGAGACCGGCGATCTGTTTCTTTTCTATGGACAGACGGAAGTTGTTGACAGCTGTCAGTCCGCCGAAATCGATGCCCAGACCTTCTGCTTCCAGGATGGTATTCCTGTCACTCATGGCTGTCTCCTCCCTTCCGTTTCAGTTTCTCTTTCAAGACACCCAGAAGATTCTTCACTCTCTGAGAATTGCTGATGATCATCATCAGGATGAGGACGACGGCATATATCAGCATGCGGTAGTCCCTGATCGGACGCATGAGATCCGGCAATAAGACGAGGATGACGGTCGAAATGATCGTACCGGAGATGTTCCCGAGACCGCCCAGGACGACATAGACCAGGATCATGATCGAGGTGTTGAAGTCGAACTTGGCGGCGGTGACGGTGGCGTAGTTGAGGCCGTACAGCGCCCCTGCCGCGCCGGCCAGAGAAGAAGACAGGACAAAGACCAGGGTCTTGATCTTCGTCACGTCGATGCCGGAAGAAAGGGCCGCGATGCGGTTGTCTCTGGCAGCCATGATGGCCCGGCCATAGCGGGAAAAGATGAGGTTGTAGATCAGGGTCAAAGCGAAGAGGATGAGCAGGAAACCGGCGGTAAAGGCGGCGATACGGTCAGTACCGGTCGCTCCCATCGGCCCATTCAGCAGCATCTTTCCGCTGCCTGACAAGACGACGTTGTTGCTGATGAAGCTGAAGTGAAGACCCCCTTCATCGACGCCGAGATAGACGTTGTTGAGAAGCGTCTTGATGATCTGCCCGAAAGCTAATGTCACGATCGCCAGGTAGTCACCCTGCAGTTTCAGAACAGGGATGGCGATGAGGAAGCCGAATACGGCAGCCACGAAAGCTCCTGTCAGAAGTGCCAGGATGAGGCGTAAAACAGGAGAGGTGATCAGAGAACTGTTCAGCAGGCTTTCCGAGACGATGATGCCGCTGAAAGCCCCGATCGACATGAAACCGGCCTGTCCCAGAGAGAGTTCTCCGGAGAAGCCGACTAAAAGATTCAAAGCCAAGGCCGCAACGATATAACATGTCAGAGGGACCAGCGAGGACTTGATCAGAGAAGACATGCTGCCGCTGCGCATGCTGATCTCGCAGAAGAGATAACCGGCGATCACGAGGAGATAGGAGATCGTCCTTCCGCGGTTTTTCGAATTCCACCACTTCTTCATATCACACCTTCTCGCTCACTTTCTTTCCCAAAAGACCGCTCGGTCTGATCAGCAGTACGATGATGAGGACTGCGAAGACGATGGCGTCAGACAGCTGGGTAGAGATATAGGCCTTGGAGAACGTCTCGATGACGCCTAAAAGGATCCCTCCCAGAAAGGCACCCGGCACCGAGCCGATGCCGCCGAAGACCGCGGCCGTAAAGGCCTTGATGCCCGGAAGCGAACCCAGGGTCGGATAGACCTGAGGATAGGTCGAACACAGGAGGACAGCGGCTACCGCTGCCAGACCGGAACCGATCGCGAAGGTGATCGAGATGGTCTTATTGACGTCGATGCCCATGAGTCTGGCCGCGTCCTTGTCTTCACTGCAGGCCCGCATGGCCATCCCGGTCTTCGTCTTGCTGATGAAGAGTGTCAGAACACCCATGATCAGAAGGCAGACGGCTATCGTCACCAGGGTGATATAGGAGACGGAGAAGGAACCGATGGAAAGCGATCCCGTCAGGATCGAAGGAAAGACCTTGGTATTGCTGGTAAACAGCAGCTGGGCGCCATTCTGCAGGAAGTAGCTCACGCCGATCGCCGTGATGAGGACGGAAAGAGAGCCGGCCTGCCGTAATGGCTTATAGGCCAGCCTTTCGATCAGCACGCCTAAAAAGGCGCAGACGACGATGGAAAGCAGAACGGAGACGATGACAGGCAGATGGAACTGACTGATCGCAAAAAAAGCCACATAGCCGCCGATCATGATGACATCGCCATGCGCAAAGTTCAGCATTTTCGCTATTCCGTAGACCATGGTATAGCCTAAGGCGATGATCGCATAGACACTGCCTAAACCGATCCCGCTGATGAGGTAATTGACAAACAACATAGACACTCCTGTGATAGACAAAGTGGATGAAGGAGAAGTCCTTCATCCACTGATGATCTTGATTATTCCGCGCTTACATAGACGCCGTCTTTGATGATGACAGCCAGAGGCATCTTGGAGACTTCGCCGTTGGCGCTCCAGGACGAGACACCGGTGACACCTTCAAAAGACATCGATGTGAAGGCCTTGACCAGGACATCGCAGATCTCCTGAGGAGACATGCTGCCGGTGACACTGTTATCGACACAGGCCTGATAGATAGCCCAGACACAGTCATAGGCATCGGCCGCAAACTGGTTCGGGACTTCGCCGGTCTTTTCCCGGAACTTCTTGACGAAATTGACTGTCTTTTCATCCTGGGCGTCCGCAGAGAACGGTGTCAGGAGGTAGACGCCTTCGGCTAAAGACTTATCGAAGCCTTCGAGTTCGAGGATGCCGTCCATGCCGTCAACGCCGAAGAAGAGAGGCTTGTAGCCCATCTGGTCAGCCTGGGCAAGGATCAGGGAAGCCGGATCATAGTACATCGGTAAGAAGACGAGATCGGCGCCCTTGCTCTGGGCATCGATCAGCTGGACACTGAAATCCTGGGCAGAAGAAGAATCGAAGGTGGAATCGGAGACGATCTCGAGACCGGCTTCCGCCGCCTTGACGATGAACTTCTCATGGATGCCCGTGGAATACGGATCATCGTTTTTCCAGATGATAGCGACTTTGCTGCCTAAAGAGTTGGCAGATATATAGGTCGCAGCCCCGGTACCGAGGTTCGGATCGGTAAAGCACATCTGGAAGACATTGCCGTAATAGCTGTTCGGATCATTGGCGTTGGCCAGTGTCACACTTGGAGAGGAAGCAGACGGCGTTAAAGCGAAGATACCCTGCTCATTGTAAAGCGGCGAGGTCGTAGTAGCCGGGTCGGAGGTGGTACAGCTGAGACCTACCTGCATCCCTTCATCCATCAGGACATTGAAAGCAGTGACTGCCTTTTCCGTATTGTGTTCATCATCTTCAAAACAGAGCTTGAACTGAAGTCCGCCTAAGGCATTGACTTCTTCTACGGCGATCTCAGCACCGTTCTTGACAGCGTTGCCGTAAACGGCAGCACCGCCTGTCAGCGGACCGGATCCGCCGATGACGATAACGTCAGATGTTTCGCCTTCCGGTTCAGTGCTTCCGGAACCGCCTCCGGAACAGCCGACCAGAAGAAGCAGAGTGAATAATACGAGCAGGCACTTCTTCATAAAACAAACCTCCAAAAATAATAACTTCATTATAATGATGATGAAATTGATTTTCAATAAGAATTTCACTAAATTTTCACAATATGAAAATACTTACATAAACACGCATAAAAAAACCGCTGTCAGCGGTCTTGGTCCAGAACTTACTTAGCTCCGCACTTCGGGCAGGCACGGTGCGGTAACTTGTATTCTCCGCAGGCCGGGCATTTGACCATTGTCGGTGCCATCAGTTTGTAATGAGTTCTTCTCTTATTCTTGCGTGTCTTTGAATTTCTTCTCTGCTGAACAGCCATTTCTACTCTTCCTCCTCTTCAAACGTAAGCTCTTTGAGTATGGCCAGACGGGGATCGATGTGCTCGTTCCGGAACTCTTCTTCACTCAAAAAACTCCAACCATCCCCTCTAGAATACTCTATTTTTTCTTTTTTGACAACTTTTATCGGAACTTCCGGAAAAACGATGGAATAGACCAGTTCCTCGATACTCATATCCCCTTTCAGATAGAAGCCTTCCTCGCTTTCATCAAAGCTCACGAGGTCATTTTCCTGCAGGGAAAACGGCACTTCGACATCCTCTAAAGTGATGGCGCAGGGACAGATCATCTTTCCTTTGACATGGTAGTCGATCACGAGATCATCCGCTGTATCGTAGTAGAAACTGACCTCCCCTTTCACGTCTTCCAGACGTCTCAGAAAGAGATTGTCCTTTACTTCATAACAGGGAATATCTACCGGATATACTCTCTTATCCGGGATGACTTTCAGATCTTTCAGTTTGATTTCCATAGCCTCATTATACTAGAGAGTCAGGGAAAGTGAAGAGAAATCCCGGGATTGATCTATAATAGAATCATGAAAACAAGCGGGATCATCGTCGAATACAATCCCTTCCACTACGGGCATCTCTATCACATTGAGAAAGCCAGGGAGCTCACTGACTGCGATGTCTTAGTAGCGGTCATGTCGGGGAATTATTGCCAGAGAGGCGATCTTTCTGTCATGGACAAGTTCGAAAAGACGAAGACGGCCCTGGAGAACGGCGTCGACCTCGTCATCGAGATCCCCTTCTTGAAGACGGTCCAGAATGCCTATGTCTTCGGCTCGACAGCGGTAGAACTCCTGGACAGGATCGGTGCCGATCATCTGGTCTTCGGTTCCGAGACGAATAATCTCGAAGAATTAAAACAGTACGCGGAACTCAAGATCGATGTCACAAGACTCCATGAACTCATGAGAGAAGGTGCTTCCTATCCGAAAGCGTACGGCCTGTTAGCCGGCTCTCTGTATCCTAACGACATCCTGGCTGTCACCTATCTGAGAAAGCTTCAGGAGACAGGTATCACCCCTATATCGATACAGCGTTCCAACGCCTATCACTCCCTGGAGCTGAGCTCCATCGCCTCCGCCAGAGCGATCCGCTATGCGGCGGAACACGGGGAAGACTACTCGATGGCCACGCCGTGTCATTTAGAGGATCCGGTCTTCTTAAAGGATCTTTGGCCTTTTATACGGAACACCCTCATCGTCACCCCGGCGGAAGAGCTTGAAAAGATCTTCCTGATGAGTGAAGGGATCGAGAATCTCTTAAAGAAGAATGCCGAGACCTATTATGACTTCGAGGAATTCCTGCACTATTCGGTTTCAAGACGCTACACCCGTTCGAGGATACAGCGCATCCTGATACACGCGGCTCTTCATATCACCAAGAAGGATGCGGAGGAAGTCAGTGATATCCCGATGAGAGTCCTCGGCTTCAATGAAAAAGGAAGGCAGCTCCTGAAAGAAAAAAAGAAGGAGACGGAGATCATCACCCAGTTCAAGAATCTTCCTGAGAAAGACAGGGAGATCGAATGGAAGGCGGCTCAGTTATATGCCGGCCTTCATAAAGATCCGGAAGAACTGATAAAAAAAGAACTGCGAGGCCCGATCATCATTTGATGACGTGGGCGTAGTAGTTCTTTTCTAATATCAGAGATGATGTGTTGAATCGGCTGGCGACCTGTGCCCATAAGGCATCCTCTTCCTCTTCGCTGACTTCAAGACCTTCCTTTGGCGTAAAGACCCCTTTCACCGAATTGAAGGATCCCTTGTCGCTGACGAAGGACCAGTCGGAGAAGGCCACGAAACCCGGTTCCGTAGAGAAGATGTCCTTCCCGGTCATCAGACGGGAGTCGTAAGGGATGTCGAAGAGGTTGTATACGGTCGGTAAGACATCCGGTGTCCCGCAGACCTTTTCGATCTCGGTGTGCGGAACGGAAGGATTGTAGATGATAAGAGAAGAAGACTGGGACTCGATCGAAGAGTCTCTTTCATAATCGGAGAGTTCGTTGATGTATTTCAGATCCAGGAAGTACGGATGGTGGTCCGCTGCCAGGACGATGACGGTATCTTCCAGTACACCCTTCTGTTCCAGTTTCAGCAGCAGTTCCTGCATAGCCCTGTCGAGCTCGATCTGGGTGGCGACATAGGAACGGGCGGTCACGGAGACCTCATCGCCATAGTACTCATTGACGAGGTCCATGTATTTCTTTGCCTGTTCGTGATCCGGCCAGTATTCCCCATGCCCCGATACGGTGGCGTAGTAGACCATGAAAGGCTCTTCTCCCGTATAGTCGTCCACTGTCGCATCAATGAGGTCCTTGTCGGAAGCGACCCACTTGCAGGCCATCTTCTGTTCAAGGCCGTTCCCGCAGCCGGTGAAATTATCGAAGCCCAGGGCAGCCAGATACTTGTCGCGGTCCTGGAAGGTAAAGTCGCTGTTGTGGTAGGCATAGGTCTTATAGCCGGCTTCCTTGAAGACTGTCGCCAGACCCATCGGGAAGGCATTGGTCCCCCTCTTCCAGATCCCCAGCATGCGCGGTGCGAAGAAGAGACCTGTCAGTTCCTGACATTCTCCGCCTATCGTCGAGTAGATGGTCGGCGAATAGTAGTTCTTGAATTCAAAGCCCTGGTGTATCAGACGGTAGAGCGTCGGTGTCAGCTCTTTGGTGACGGCGATCTCGTTGAAACTCTCGGCCATGATGTAGATGAGATTCTTTCCCTTGAAATAGCCGGTATACTCATTCTCATAGGTCGGACGGGCGATCTTGAAGTATTCATCCAGCTGTTTCAGCTGGGCATCGCTGTCTTCTTCGATCAGCCTGTCGAAGTCGATGTCGAAGACATGCGGCTTATAGACGATCTTCTCCGGCTCCTCCGGTGAAGGCTCCTCCGGTACTTCCGGTTCTTCCGGAACCAGGATGATCTCCTCCTCCACATGGAAGAGGGTCTTCCCGCTGTCAATGAAGAAATGGGAAAGGATCCCGCACTTGCGTACCGCGGTTTCGGCGTTGTTGTGACAGATGGTCATCTGATAGAGATTGCCTCCTTCGATTCGCACAAAGAGGAAGCTCAGCACCAGAAGAGCGGCGCATAATAAC
>JAFOMB010000040.1 GCA_017419065.1 Erysipelotrichaceae bacterium
ACGATTCTACGTATTGATTGCTTTATTCCAGTTCGAAGGCTCCGGTATAGAGCTGATAATAGGTGCCTTTCTGTTCCAGGAGCTGTTCGTGAGTACCTCTTTCGATGATCTTTCCGTGATCCAGGACCATGATCGCGTTGGCATCCCGGACTGTCGATAACCTGTGGGCGATGACGAAGACCGTTCTGTCTTTCATCAGGTTGTCCATGCCCTGCTGAACGAGTTTTTCGGTTCTGGTGTCGATAGAGGACGTCGCTTCATCGAGAATCATGACCGGCGGATCGGCGACAGCCGCTCTCGCAATGGAGATGAGCTGTCTCTGCCCCTGGGATAACTGGGAACCGTTGCCGCTCAGCATCGTCTGATAGCCATCCGGAAGTCTTGTGATGAAGTCATGCGCGTTGGCCAGCTTGGCAGCGGCGATACATTCTTCATCTGTCGCATCGAGTTTTCCATAGCGGATGTTGTCCATGACCGTTCCGGTAAACAGATTGACATCCTGCAGGACAACACCTAAGGATCTTCTCAGATCCGGCTTCTTGATCTTGTTGATATTGATGCCGTCATAGCGGATCTTGCCGTCCGGGATGTCATAGAAGCGGTTGATCAGATTGGTGATCGTCGTCTTTCCGGCACCGGTAGCTCCGACAAAGGCGATCTTCTGTCCCGGCTTGGCATAGAGGGAGACATCGTATAAGACCTGTTTCTCCGGTACATAGGCGAAGTCCACATCGACCATCTGGATATCGCCTTTTAATTCGACGTACGTTGTCGAGTGATCGCTTTGAGCGTGGTAGTGTTTCCAGGCCCAGAGACCTGTATGATGATCAGCTTCCTTCAGCTCGCCGTTTTCATCTCTTTCCGCATTGACCAATGTCACATAGCCCTGATCCTCTTCGCTCTTTTCATCGATGAGGGCGAAGACTCTATCGCTTCCGGCCAAAGCCATGGCGATCGTAGAGATCTGGGAGGAGATCTGGGAGACAGAACCTGAGAGCTGTCTTGTCAGAGCGAGGAAGGAGATGATGACACCGATGGAGATCACCGAGACGCCTTTCAGGGAGACATTCGGGATCTTCAGGATGACTAAGAGGCCGCCTACAACAGCTAAGAGGACATACATGATGTTTCCGACATTGGCCAGTACCGGCATCAGGGAATTTGCTGTCGCGTTGGCGATATTGGAGTCTTCAAAGAGCTTCTCATTGACTTCGTCAAACTTCTTCTTCGCTTCTTCTTCATGAGTGAAGACCTTGACGACCTTCATGCCTTCCATCATCTCTTCAATAAAGCCTTCTTCTTCCGCTAACGATTTCTGCTGAGCCTTCATATAGCGGGTAGAGCGGCTTCCGAAGGTCTTGGTGATGCGTAACATCACGCCGACCATCAGCAGGACGAACAGCGTCATCCATAAGCTGTAGCTCAGCATGGTAAAGAAGATGGAACCGATCGTGATGATGGAAGTGAGAGCGGACGGGATGGTCTGTCCTACCAGCATACGGATGGTACCGACATCGTTGGTGTAGGTGGACATGATCTCGCCGTGGGTATGGGAATCAAAGTATCTTACCGGCAGTGTCTCCATCTTTTCAAACATCTCGTCACGGAGACCCTTGATCGTTCCCTGACCGACTCTGGCCATGATCTGCGGATAGATGAGGACTGCCAGGATCCCGGCGATATTGAAGAGGACCATCATGCGGATGATCACATAGAGATCGCTTTCGACAGCTTCATAGCCGACATCGAGTCCCGGGATGATGACGGTATCGATGAGTCTGGCCATATAGGAATTGACGACGACCGTGGAAACGGAATTCGCCAGGATGCATAAGAAGACGATGACGAGGAGGAAACCATAGCGCTTGAAGACATAGGACAGGAGTCTCTTGAGAGACTTGAGATCGATCTTCTTGTCGCTCACATAACGGCCCGGTCTTCTGGACATATCAGTCTTCCTCCTTTCCTCTGGTCTGGGACTGGTAGATCTCGTAGTAGATCCCCTTTCTTTCCATGAGTTCTTCATGGGTCCCGTGTTCTTCGATCTTTCCGGATTCCAGGACGATGATCTGATCGCTGTCTTCGATGGAGTTGACTCTCTGGGCAATGATGATCTTGGTGGTATCCGGGATGACTTCCCTGAAGGCCTTTCTGATCAGGGCATCGGTCTTCATATCGACCGCACTGGTCGAGTCATCGAGTATGAGGATCTTCGGTTTCTTTAACAGCGCTCTGGCGATGCAGAGTCTCTGCTTCTGACCGCCCGAGACATTGGTGCCGCCCTGGCTGAGTACGGTATCGTACTTGTCCGGGAACTGTTCAATGAACTCTTCGGCCTGTGCCAGACGGCAGGCTTCTTTGATCTCTTCGTCGGTAGCTTCCTTGTTTCCCCAGCGCAGGTTTTCCTTGATGGTACCCGAGAAGAGGACATTCTTCTGCAGGACGACAGAGACTTCATCACGGAGGGTCTTGAGATCGTAGTCTTTCACATCGATCCCGCCGACTCTGACTGTACCTCTGGTCGCATCATAAAGACGCGGGATGAGCTGGATCAAAGTGGTCTTGGAGGAGCCGGTCGCTCCCAGGATGCCGATCGTCTGACCGGACTTTATATGCAGGTCGATATCCGATAAGGCATCGACAGCCACGTGTTTTCCATAGGAGAAGGAGACGCTCTCAAAATCGATGGAACCGTCTTTTACTTCCCTGATCCCCTCCTTCGGAGATGTCAGAGACGGTGAATGGGAGAGGACTTCTCCGATACGTCTGACAGCTTCGGTAGAGAAGACGACCTGCATGAAGACCATCGACAGCATCATCATGGAGAACAGCATCTGCATCCCATAGGCATTTAAAGAAGACAGCTGTCCGGTCGTGAGTTCTGTCGCACCGCTTTTGATGATGATCTGGGCGGAGAAGTAGCAGACTAATAATATGGTGAGCTTGATGCAGAAGGTCTGGATCGGATTGTTTAAGGCGATGATCTTTTCGGCACTGACAAAGTCCTTCCGGACTTCTTCCGAGGCCTTCTCGAATTTCTTTATCTCATAATCTTCCCTTACGAAGGACTTCACGACACGGATACCGGCGACGTTCTCCTGAACGGAGTTGTTCAGGGCATCGTAGCGCTTGAAGATACGGCGGAAGATCGGATGGGCAGAATTGAACACCATGAACAATCCGATACCCAGTACCGGTACGATGGCCAGGAAGACCATGGACATGCGGCGGTTGATGCGGAAGGCCATGATGATGGAGAACACCAGCATCAACGGCGTCCGTACCGCCATCCGGATCATCATCTGGAAGGCCATCTGGATCTGAGAGACATCGTTGGTAAGTCTCGTCACTAAAGATGAGGAAGAGAAGGAATCGATATCTTCAAAGGAGAAATCGAGGACTTTATAGAAGAGATCTCTCCGGAGATTCTTCGCAAATCCCGTAGATGCTCTCGCCCCATGACGGGCAGAAGCTCTTCCGCATACCAGGGAGAATATCGCCAGGACGAACAGAAGTATCCCATAGCGGACCACCGGCTCCAGGGATTCCCCGGTCATATTGTCGATCAGGGCCGCCATGACTGTCGGGATGAAGATCTCCAGGGCTACCTCCATCATCACGAAAAGAGGCGTCAGCAGCGTCTCCTTCTTATATTCGCCGATCTTACCAGCCAGCTCTTTGATCATAGGCATCTTCCTCTCTTCTATTGAACGTACAGAAAAACACGTATTCTTTTCTACCTGTATCTTATCGGTTTCCTTTTTTGAATAATATCATTAATCTACACAGATCTTTTGAAAAAGAAAAGGCATCCCGATAAACCGTACCCCTTGTCAAGGACAGGGAAATAAAAAGGTGCTTGTAAGGTGAAACTCAGAACCAGGGAGTTTCACCTTTTCTTTGTGTCACGCATAGATGACTTCCGGTAAATAGGAGACGATCGGGTATTTCGGAGGAT
>JAFOMB010000041.1 GCA_017419065.1 Erysipelotrichaceae bacterium
TCTTTACATTTAACATACAAATTCTGCACAACATTTAATAATCATCTTACATAAAGGTAAAAACTTACTAAACTATCTGATAAGCAGTGAATCCGGACTAATCGGAAAACTCTTTACGAATCCCGATGTTGGTTAAATAAACTGACCCTTTGTCGCTTTTATCAAACCCCTACAAAAATAGGCGTTATCTAACCTGTCAACTCAACCCTATCACTTTCAGGGCAGTTGATATGTTACCTCAAACAATAAAAATAAGGGTTTCCTGATATGAGAACCTCCGGCAAAGTAGCCTATAGAAAAGCTCAATGTCTGGAAACCCTTTATTTATATAGGCATTTGCAATCTTTCTACTTCTCCACCCTTGACATCAAGACAACACACTCAACGTGATCGGTATACGGAAACATATCTACCGGCTGCAGTTTCTCTATCTTATACCCTCTTTTCACTAAGTAATTCAGGTCTCTTCTGAGTGTCTCCGGACCGCAGGAGATATAGATGACTTTCTTCGGAGACAGCTGGCAAAGGGATCGTAAGAACGTCTCGTCGCTGCCGCTTCTTGGAGGATCCATGACGACGGCATCGATCTTCCGTTTTGAAGAAGCCATCCTTCTCATGAATCTTCCCGCGTCATCGCAGAGGAATTCGATATTGTCGATATGATTGTTTTTGGCGTTCCTCACCGCATCCTTTACCGCGGAGGGATTGATCTCAACGCCGATGACCTTTTTCGCTTTCTTCGACATCAGGATGCCGATGGTCCCGGTACCGCAATAGGTATCTAAAAGAGTCTCCTCTCCTTTCAGATCCGCGAAATCGATGGCTGTCTGATAGAGGACAGCTGTCTGGGTCTTATTGACCTGGTAGAAGGAAGACGGCGAGATGCGGAAGCGGCATCCCAGCAGTTCGTCAGTGATATAACCCTTCCCATAGAGGGTGATGTTTTTCTCACCCAAGATCATGGAAGTGTGGCGGGAATTGAGATTCTTCACGACTGTTTTGATGGAAGGATGCTTCTTCAGAAGATCTCTGACCAGTTCTTCTTCATGATAGATGTGCGGTGATCCGCTGACCAGTACGACCATCGTCTCTTCAAGAGAAGTCGTGCGTATGAGGATGTGACGTAAAGCCCCTTTATAGGTGTGTTCATTGAAGATGGAGATGCGGTATCTGTTTGCGAGGGTGCAGACGCTCTGAGCGATCTTTACGGCTTCTTCATCGCAGATCAGGCAGTCTTTCACCGGGATGAGGATGTGGGAATCCGGGGCATAATTGCCTAAGAAGATCCTCCCCTTTTCATCTTTTCCGAAGGTGAACTGGACCTTGTTTCTATAATGGAGAGGTTCTTTCGCTCCTTTGATCGCCAATGGCAAAAAGAGGGAACCGAAAAGACTGTTCATCTTTTCCTGTTTCCTCTTCAGCTGTTCCTGATAATCGATCCCCTGCATCGTGCAGCCGCCGCAATAGGCGGCATAGGGACATCTCTGTATCTCTTCTTGATTACTCATATCTTCTGAGAGTATCTTCGACGATATCCCAGAATTTGTCAAGGTCGATAGAAAGGCCGACCGTGACGTTTTTCGGCAGGTGGAAGCGGTCGTTGATATCGCAGACCGTACGGCCGTAGGAAGGACCCTTGGAGAGGTCGATCTCCGCGTGGCAGTCCTTCGTGACGTAGATCTCCGGAGCGACCAGGTAGGCCACTGCCGTGACATCGTGGACCGGACCGGCTGTGAGGCCGTTGACAGCCTGAGAGCGCAGCGTGAAGCGCATGATGTCGCCGAAGAGCTTTCCGGCTTTATTGCCGATGGCTTCCATGCGTTCGATGATGTGGATGTCAGCCAGCGCGGTATTGGTGAGATCAAGACCCATCATCGTCACTTTGACACCGGAGGAGTAGACGACATGAGCAGCTTCCGGATCGACGAAGATGTTGAATTCGGCGGAAGGTGTGGTATTGCCGAGATTGACAGCGCCGCCCATCAAAACGATCTCTCTGATTTTCGGGATGATCCGCGGTTCCAGTCTCATCGCCATGGCGATGTTGGTCAGAGGTCCTACCGGGACCAGGGTGATGTCGCCGTCTGAAGCCATCAGTGTATCGATGAGATAGGAGACAGCGTGCTTTTCTTCCGCTTTTCTGGTGAGTTCTCCGAAGACCGGACCGTCAAGACCGCTCTTCCCATGGACATCGGCAGCGACGACCTGATCTCTTACCATCGGCCTGTCCATACCGCCATAGACCGGAACTTCAATGCCCAGGTGCTGGCAGACATGCAAGGTATTCGGCAGTGTCTTGTCGAGCGTCTGGTTGCCGGCGACGACAGTGACGCCTAAGAGGTCGATATCCGGATGCTTTGCGGCCAGCATCAGGGCGATCGCATCATCGTGTCCGGTATCGCAGTCAAGGATCATCTTTCTTTTTTCCATGTTTCTTCCTCACTTCTTTACGATTTCATTATAATGAAGGAGAAAGGATAAAAATAGGAGATTTCTCCTATTTTGATGAGGATATGGAAAAACTGAACAGTCAGAAGCTGTATGAACGTTATATAACTTCCAAAGAATACAAAGAATACTTCCGGGAGGACTTTCCCTATACACCGGACTTCTATTCCGCAGACCAGGGAGAAGAGATCATCGCCCAGGATGAGGAGAACGATTCCCTCTACTATCTCTGTTCCGGCCGCTGCAAGGTCTCCTTTCTGATGCCCAACGGGAAGTCAGCCATCGTCAATACTCTGACAGCGCCCTGCCTCATCGGCGAGATCGAACTCTTCGATCTCTCCCGTTCCCTTTCGGTCAGTGCTCTGGAAGACTGCCGTCTGTTCCGCTTCCGCAAGTCCGAAGTAAAGGAAACTCTTTTAAAGGATCCCTACTTTTTAAGGAAACTCTGTGCGGACCTCGTCAAGAAGGAAAGAGACAACATCTACAAGCTCACCCATACCTACACCTACCCTCTCAAAAACCGCCTGGCCAAATTCCTGCTGGATTACCGGGAAGGCGATCTTTTCCGGATAAGGAAAGTGACGGTATCGGAAAGTCTCGGGGTCTCCTACAGGCATCTGGAAACAGTGATGTCCTCTTTTGTGGAGGAAGGCATCCTGGAAAAGAAAAAGACGGTATACCGTCTTGTGGATATCAAGAAGCTCGAGGAGCTCTCCTCAGAACTTGTACGCTGATAATTTCGCGTTGAGCTTGGAATAGATCCTCTCTCTCATCCATTTCTCCGAAGAGGCATCAACTGACTCTTCCAATGGAAACCACGCTACCGCGGAGTTTTCGTCCTCTCTGATGAAAAGAGGATCCTCCGGATCAGCTTCCATGAGATAGGTGAGATTGAGATGAAGATGGGAAGGCACGTACTTCCCTCTTTTTTCATGTCCGTCGACTGTCAGGATCTCCAGGGAGAAGATATCATCAGATAACAGTCTGGCGTGGGTGATCCCGCTTTCCTCCTGAACTTCCTTTAAGGCCACCTTCCTCAGATCGCTTTCTCCATCCGCATGGCCTCCCAGCCAGGACCAGGAGTCATAGATGTTGTGGTAGGCCAGAAGGATCTTCTTTCTGTCATAGGAAGTGATCCAGGCGGAAGAGGTCAGGTGATAGCGCAGATTCTCTCTGTGCAGGATGTCTTCGCCGTTTGATAAGAGTTCCAGCAGGATCTTCTTATCGGTCTCTTCCTGTTCGTTGAACGGGACGAACTTCTCTATCTCTTTATACAGATCGTATTCACTCATGGCTTTTTCTCCTGAGGCAGACTAAACACTCGCAGTGTACCGTATACGGAAACATGTCATATGGACAGATGAGATCGAAATCGTAGTCCTCTTTCAGAAGCTGCAGGTCTCTGTGAAGAGTAGCGGGATTGCAGGAAACGTAGATGATCTTCGGGACTTTCATGGCGATGAGGTCTTCGATCAGCTCTTTCGTGACACCCTTTCTCGGCGGATCGAGTATGACGCAGTCCTTCTCTTTCAGATATTCCTTCATACCCTTTCCGGCGTCTCCCAGCAAGAAAGAAACGTTAGAGAGATGATTGAGTGAAGCATTCCTCTTCGCGTTCTCCACGGCATCCCTGACGATCTCAACGCCGATAACTTCCTTCGCCTTATCCGAAACAAACAGGGAGATGGTACCGATCCCGGAATAGAGATCGAGGACCCTGTCCCCTTCTTCAATGTATTCTTTCACGCCTTGATAGAGTTCGACCATCTGTCCGGCATTGACCTGATAGAAGGACTTCAGGGAGATCTCCGCCCTGATGCCTCCGAAGATATCCAGGATCCTGTCTTTTCCATAGAGGAGGACTTCCTCTTCTCCCAGGATGACATTATCCCCTCTAGTATTGATATTCTGCAGGACAGAGACGATGGACGGATAATGGGAGACCAGTGTCTCAGAGACCCTTTTCAGATACGGAACATCTTTCTTAGAAGTGATCCATCCCAGCATGATCTCTCCGCTTCCCTCTCCTTTTCGTAAGAAGATATGGCGAAGCGAAGAGGTGTCTTCCTCTTTCAGCAGTTCCCGGATCTCATTCAGGATATCCGTTGCCTCTTCAAACTGGAGGAGGCAGGAAGGTGATTCGACGATGTCGTTGGAATAGCGGCGGTAGAAGCCGAAACGGTGATCCTTCACCGGTACCTGTACCTTGTTTCTGTAGTGGAGGATCCTCGGAGAAGCGTGGACTTCTTCGATCCTCACCGGCAGATCACGGAAGGTGTTGACCAGGACGTCCCGTTTGAGAGAAAGCTGTCTCTTGTAATCGATATGACGGAGATCGCAGCCTCCGCACTTATAGGCCACCGGACAGTCTTCTTCCCTTCTGTCAGGAGAGACAACAGAGAGAGAATCGATGATCCCGTAGGCATAGTTCTTCTTGTCGGAGATGACTTTGATCTGTCCTTCTTCTCCCGGTATCATCCCCTTGACGAAAAGGACCTTGCCGTCGCTTCTGGCAATGCCGTGTCCGTCAACCGTGATATCGGTACATACCCCGTGTACGATCTCGTTCTTCTTCATAAAATAAAAGCTTCTTACGAAGCTTATTCTTCACTCCCTCCATCCTCAGGTGCGAGGTCGGATTCATTGACGCTGACTTCGCTCGATTCCGCTTCCGTCTCTCCTCTGAGCTGTTTGGCGAGTTCTTCATCCAGCGGTTTGGAGACCAGCTGGACACCCGGTTCACTCATCTTGGAGTTCTTGGTCAGCAGGTAGTAGACCATCGTGCCGTCGTCATTGCCGATCTTGTTGAAGACATTGATCGTCAGATCGTACATCTTCATGGATTCTGTCGCTGTGAAATAGGTCTTGACAGGCAATACGGAATTGACGCTGTTGTAGGCGTCATTCGTCAACTGTTTCGCTTCTTCTTCGCTGATGGAATCCACGGTATCGATATTGATGCGCAGCTGTGCTGTCGTCATCTCGATCTCGACGTTTTCGACCTGCGGCAGAGCAGATAAGGCAGATTTGAGAGAATCGATGTTCTCCTGGGTGATAGCCGGATCCAGGTCTCCGTCAAAACGGTCGGCGATGACCGGCTTGTTGGATTCCACATATGATTTCAGAAGGATCCCCGCAAATACCAGACACGGGATCAGGATGATCAGCAGACCGATGATCAGAACGATCCCGGACCTCGACAATCCCTTCTTCTTCGTCTTCTTTGTCGTCTTTGTTTTTTCGCTCATACAAGTATTTTACCATAATTCTCTATCTCTGATGCAAGTTCTCCAGGAGAGCCCACCGGAGCAGCCGTAATCGATGAGAGTCTTTCCCTATTCACAGAACATCTTGACGCTATCTTCTTCAATGGCTTTGGCGACAGAAAACATCGTCTTTTCGTCAAAGAGCTTCGCGGCGATATGGACACCTACCGGCATTCCTTCGACCTTTCCCATCGGCATGGACATTCCCGGCATCCCCGAGAGATTCTCGATCACCATGTGATTGTCGGCGATCAGGAATTCTTCATCGGTCTCTATCCTGGCCTTCTCTTTGATCGGCGGGGCGATCTTCGGCGCACTCGGCGCCAGAAGGACATCAGCGCTTTCCATCTTCTTCAAAACCATATCAGATATCTGTTTCCTGATCTTCCGGGCTTTGACGAGAACTTTCTCTCTGTTTTCTTCCTGCAGGGCATAGGCACCGATCATGAAACGTTTCTTCGTGTTGTGTCCAAAGCCCTTTGTCCTCGAAGCGGTGATGATCTCCTCGTAATCTTCCCCTTCTTCTTTTTTCCCGGAAGGGATACCGGTGAGATTCACGTGGTGAATGACAGCTTCCGCATTGGCGATCGTATAGTAGACCGGGAAGGCCGCGCACAGGAGGTCCTTATCGAAACAGACTTCTTCCACAAGGGCTCCCCTTTTCTTCAAGATATTGATGACATTGTCAAAAAGGCGGCGTATCCTTTCATCCTTTATCGCATCGAGGACATCTTTCATGATCAGGACTTTCTTTCCCCGGATGTCCGAGGTCAGCTCTTCTTCGTAGTTTTCTTTTCTGTGATCAGAAGACGTCATGTCTTTTTCATCGTGACCGGCCAGTACTTCCAGCATACGGCAGGCATCTTTCACATTCGTCGTAAAGTAGCCGACCGTATCCAAAGAGGCGGCATACGGAATGATCCCGTAGCGGGATATGAGACCATAGGTCGGTTTTACGCCGATGATCCCGCAATAGGAAGCCGGCTTGCGTACAGAATCGCCGGTATCACTGCCGATAGCTGCCGGAACGATCCCTGCCGCGACTAAAGCCGCTGATCCTCCCGAGGATCCGCCCGGGACACGGGAGAGATCGTGGGGATTATGGACTTCGCCAAAAAAGGAGGTCAGATTGCGGCTGCCCATGGAGAGCTCATCCAGAGAGGACTTTGCGATAATGACAGCTCCTTCCCTTTTCAGTCTTTCAACGATCGTGGCGTCAAAGACTGGGATGTTGTTTTGAAGGATGGCAGAACCCGCTGTCGTCAGGATACCCTTTGTGGAGACGTTGTCCTTGACGGCGATCGGGACACCGGACAGTTTCCCATCCGAAAAAGACCCCGATGGAGCTATCGGCGTGATCACCGCATTGAGATCCTTCTGACTTTCCAGGAGCTTCTCATAAGCTCTGAAAGCTGCTTCTTTCCTGTTCAGACAGTCTGTGATCTTCATTTCTTCACCGCCTGAGGAAGGACGGCCATCCCGTCTTCCTTATCTTCCCGTAAGACAGTTGCAGGAGAGATCATCTCTTCGGTATTCTCAGTATCGATCCTGTCAAAGACCTTCAGCATCTCCTCATACGCTGAAAACTCCTCTTTGATCAGGAGGATGTCTTCTTCATCGAGCCGAAAACGCAGGTATTCAGCCAGCTTTTGGATCATAGCTTCATCTATCATCATGGGATCATTCCATCATGGAACGGAATTCTTCTTCGGTCAGAGTCGTCACACCGAGTTCATTGGCCTTGGTGAGCTTGGAGCCGGCATTTTCGCCATAGATGACATAGTCAGTCTTCTTGGAGACAGAGCCTGCCACATGGGCTCCCAGATCTTCTAAGAGCGCTGTAGCTTCCTGACGGGTGTAGATGCTCAAAGTCCCCGTCAGAACGACCGTCTTGTCTTTGAATGGTGTTTCCTTACGGATAGAGGTATCGATATAGGTCATATTGACGCCGAGTATCCTCAGCTCTTCCAGCATGTTTCTGTTGGATTCTTCCTTGAAGAAGTCACAGATCATCTCAGCAGTAACAGAGCCGATATCGCGGATCTCCGAGAGGTCTTCCACAGAGGCAGCCATCAGGGCATCCAGAGTCTTATAGTGGGAAGCCAGGATCTTGGCGGCCTTCTCCCCTACCTGCGGGATGCCCAAGCCGAAGAGGAGCCTTTCTAAGGAATTCTTCTTGGAGTTCTCGATGGCTTCGATCAGGTTGTCGAAACTCTTCTGTCCGAACTTCTCGAGGTTCAGGATAGTATCGCGCTGATTGTGGAGCTTGTAGATATCTTCGAAA
>JAFOMB010000042.1 GCA_017419065.1 Erysipelotrichaceae bacterium
TCCATCCCCAGCCTTTCCAGCTGCAGGGCGAACTGCTTTTCATAGTCCGGCATCGCCTGGAAGTTGTATTTGTCGGCGACATAGTAGGAGGAACGCGGATACTCTTTCAGAGCCTTTCCGGTGAAGACTTCCGACTGTCCTCCGTGATAGATCAAAGCGGTATCGAAGTAGTTGATACCGGACCTGTAGGCTTCATCGATGATGGCTTTCGCTTTCTCATAGTCGATGACTTTTCTTCCCCCTTCTTCCTTTTCCGGAAGGCGCATGTTTCCCATGCCTAAGCGGGAAAGAGAGATGTTCTGAAATGTTTTGTACTGCATAAGTCTCCTTTAGTTGTCCGAACGGAAATAGTTGTTTTTCATGTGGATCTCAGCGGTCCTTAAGACGTGGCCGAGAGTCTTGATGGTCTCTTCCTTGGCCATGGCCGAGAGCTTCTCGTTGGCTTCTTCCAGAAGCTCACCCTTTCCTTCCTTCTGATACTTCTCATCGTATTCCTTTAAGATCGCATAGCCCTTGGAAGGAACAGAGAGCTGATATCTTTCGATGTGCTGGATGGATTCGCCATAGTGGCTGTCAGCCAGGGCGCCGATCAAAGCGCTGCCCCAGTAGAAGTTCTCCGTAGAGACATCGGTCGTGACATCGCTGAGATACTTCGGCATCTTCTCCACCTGGGTGTATACCGGAAGGACGGTGTTGAAGGCGTTGGAGGCGAAGCAGATCCATTCGATCCCCTTCAGTTTCTCCGGCATGTATCCCCTGATCTGCAGGATAGCCATGACACCGGTCTTGGCGACACCAATCGGACGGTAGATGCCCTTCTTCAGATCATCGGCCTTGAGGTATGGATTGTATGGGGTCCCCTGATAGTAGGAGGACAGGATGTATTTCACATCTTCCACCGTGATCTTCTTTTCCGGGACGAAGGACCACGGGATGTCATCGCTCTCCGGCGTAAAGACGGCATTCTCCCCTTCCCATTTATAGGTCTTCGGATTGAAGTAGCGTCCCATGTACCAGGCACGCGGGGTGTTATAGACATGATCGGAATCGGAATGGGAGCCGAAGATGTCTCTTGGATTGAAGGTATCCTCCAAAGAGGAAGCGAGATGATTGTCCCTGATGAAGGTCTTCAGGTCTTTCGAACAGAGATTCTCCTTCTTGGAGCCATAGGCGTCCTTGAGATCGAAGCGGTCGAGACCGAACTGGTTCGGCATGATGACATATTCATCATCCTTTACCCTTCTGGCGATCCAGTGATGGCCGCCGATCGTCTCCATCCACCAGACTTCCTTCTCATCGGAGAAGGCGATGCCGTTGGATTCATAGGTCCCGTACTTCTCTAAAAGAGAACCCAGTCTCTTTACGCCTTCCTTCGCGCTTCTGATATACGGAAGGACGATCGTCACGAGGTCTTCTTCGCCGATGCCTCCCGGCACTTCCTTCTGTCTGCCCTTTTTCTCCTGATAGACGACTAACGGATCTGCTCCCAGGACTCTTGGATTGGAGGTGATCGTCTCGATGGCGGTCATCGCCACATTGGCTTCATTGATCCCCATGGCAGCCCAGATCCCGTTCTTGGTATCGACGCTTGGGGAAGCGGTATAGCGGAGAGCCTTTTCCGGTAAAGGGATCTCCAGATGGGAGATCACGCTCTTATAGGTCTTCGGCTGTTTCTTCTCAGAGATGACAGTGAGTTTCTTGGTGTCGAAGAAGCCGTCATCGTTGCGGGCGATCAGAGTCGATCCGTCGATACTGGCTTTTCTTCCGACGAGGATGGTCGTACATGGCATAAACATCTTCTCCTTTACCTCTACAGAATACTCCAAAGGAAGGGAAAAGAAAAATCGGAGAA
>JAFOMB010000003.1 GCA_017419065.1 Erysipelotrichaceae bacterium
CAGCCATCTCTTCCACATCTTCCGTTCCGGTGATCTCTCTGGCTTCCAGGATACTCGGAAGAAAGATATCGCAGTTAGCTAAGGCATAGCGGACGCTTCCCAGAGCGGACTTCTCTTTGGAGTAGGAGACATCGAGAGACGTGGAAAGTCCCTTCTTCTTCGCCCTTTCAAAGAGTCTTCCCAACGGTGCATCATCGAGACTTCTCAGCACATTGGCACTTCCTATATGGAGGTGTCTCGACTCTTCCAAAAGTTCATCCGAGATCATGTCTTCTTTTAAGAAGCCATTGGCGCTGTTTTTCGTGCGCAGGATATGACGCTCCCCTGTCCTTTCGATGAGGACGACAGGCGCGGAAGTGTTTCCTTCTTTTAAGACGATGAGTCCTTTGGAGGAGAGCCCTTCTTTCTCCATCTTGGAGGTCAGCAGTCTTCCGTTGTCGTCATCGCCGATGCAGCCGGTAAATAAGACCGACAGACCCAGTCTGTGCAGGGAAACAGCGGTATTGAGGCCGTCTCCTCCCAGCGAGTAAAGTGCCTCCTCAGAGAGGATACTGTCTTCCTTCATCAGGGAATCGCCGACGCCGCTGATCAGATAATCCAGGGTCACAGCTCCGGCTGCTAACACATCATAGGTCTTCATATCTTTTATTGTATGAAAAAACAGGATGACAGTCGAGAAACAAAAAGGATCCGTTGGGATCCTTGATGGTTATTATCTGTCCTCGCGGAAGTAGCTCTGTCCCAAGGAGGAAGGAACCTGATTTTCTCTCTTCTTTCTTCTCGAGACGACACAGAGGACGATGATCGTGACTAAGTACGGAAGCATCTTGTACAGGTTCTGCATGTAGGTAGCGTTCTGTAAGTGCAGCTTTTCCGCGAAGAAGCGGGAGATGCCGACCGGGATATAGATGTAGGCCCAATAACATAATCCGAAGAGGTAAGCACCCCAGGTGGCATTCTTCGGCTTCCAGCTCGTGAAGATGACCAGGGCGACTGCCAGCCATCCTAAGGCTTCAATGGCCGAGTCGTTGGCCCAGGTGCCCTGGATGTAGTCCATGACGTAGAAGAGGCCGCCCATCCCGCAGATGACACTGCCGACGATGGAAGCCAGATACTTGTATTTCGTGACGTTGATGCCGACCGCATCCGCTGTCGCCGGGTTCTCGCCGACCGAGCGCAGGTTGAGACCTGTCCTCGTCTTCGAGAGGAAGTACTGGACCGCGAAGGCCAGGATGAGGGCCAGGTAGACCATCCAGCCGTGGGAGAAGACGACAGAGCCGAAGACTCCGAACTTTCCAAAGAGGAACGGCAGTTTCCTGCGGAAGGCGGAAGAAGTCACGGCGACGGAGATCGTGCCGACACCGCCGGAGAGCTTCATCATATTGCCGCCGAAGAAGTTGGCGATACCGGTACCGAAGATCGTCAGGGTGAGACCGGTGACATTCTGGTTGACCTTCAAAGAGACTGTCAAGAAGGCGTATAAGAGTCCGGCTAAGGAGGAGGCGATGACCGTGGATAAGAGACAGAGGATCATGCCGACGAAAGGACTTGGATCGGCTGCCGCGTTTTCATACAGGAAGGCAGCAGCCAGGGAAGCGATGCCTCCTATCTGCATGACGTCCGGAACGCCGAGGTTGAGACCTCCGGCTTTCTGGTTGATCGTCTCACCGATACAGCCGTACATGATGACCGTACCGAAGGTGATGGCAGCGACGAACCAGGAAACGACCTGTGCGGATGTCATATTATTCAGCCTCCTTTCTGTTTCTGCGGAAGGTGATCTTGTAGTTGTTGAAGAATTCGGAGGCCAGGATGAAGAAGAGGATGATGCCCGTGATGATGTTGGCAGCGAATTCATTGAGACCGAAGTCCGAGGCGATCTGGGAAGCGCCCTTCGATAAGAAGACGATGAAGGTCGAGATCAGGACCATGGAGAACGGATTGAACTTGGCCAGCCAGCAGACGATGATGGCGGTAAAGCCTCTTCCTCCGGCTGTCTTCTTGGAGATGGTATGGGAGATGCCCGCCACTTCCACAAAGCCGGCGATACCGGCGATAGCACCGGATAAGAGGACGTTGTTGCGGATGACCTTCGGGACATTGATGCCGGCATATTTCGCGGTAGCCACCGATTCCCCGACGACAGCGCCTTCATAGCCGTGCTTGGAATAGCGCATGTAGACATAGACAAAGACCGTGACGATGACGACGATCAGGATGTTGAGGAAGTACTGCTGTCCGAAGACGCTTGGGAACCAGCCGCCTTCGCTTTCCATATTGATGATGCCGACGGAGTGGGACTGTTTCTTGTCCCAGAAGTCGACGAAGAATTCGACGATCTGGATGGCGAGGTAGTTCATCATGAGGGTGAAGAGAGTCTCATTGGTGTCGTATTTGGCCTTGAAATAGGCAGGAAGGAAGGCCCAGAGACCTCCGCATAACATCGATACTACCAGCATGATCAGCAGTAATAGCACCGTCGGGATCTTATCTCCGAAGTAGATCATGAGGGCTGCCGTGGAAAGACCGCCGATGAGGATCTGTCCTTCGGCACCGCAGTTCCAGAAGCGCATGCGGAAGGCCGGAGACAGTGATACGGAGATCAGTAACAGCAATGCGGAATCACGGATGGTGATCCAGGTACGTCTCGGGGTACCGAAGGCCCCCTTGAACATGGAGACATAGACGCTGATCGGATCGAGCTTGGTGACAAAGTAGATGAATAAGGCCGATACCAGTAAGGAAGCCACGATCGCTAAGAAGACGACGAGGTAGTGGAGCAGGAAGGAGGTATCGTCTTTCTTCGTGACGTGGAAGAGGGCTTCTCTGTTCTTCTTTTCCATCATTCTCCCTCCTTCAGGTTGGTCATCAGGTAACCGACCTCTTCTTTGGTAGCGGTACGGCCGTCCAGGAGACCGTTCATCTTTCCTCCGCACAGGACCAGGATCCTGTCAGACAATGCCAGCAGGACATCCAGGTCTTCTCCGACATAGATGACGGCGACGCCCTTCTTCTTCTGTTCATTGAGGAGGTTGTAGATGGCATAGGATGTGTTGATATCGAGTCCTCTGACCGCATAGGCTGTCATCAGGACAGTAGGTTTATTGTTGATCTCGCGGCCGACCAGGATCTTCTGGACGTTACCGCCGGAGAGCCTTCTGACCGGATAATCCAGAGCCGGGGTGACGACTTCCAGTTCGTCCTTGATCTTCTGTGCTGTCGCTTCCGGCTGCTTTCTGTGTAAGAAAGGTCCCTTGCCCTTTCGATACCTCTTCAGCATGACGTTGTCAGTCATGCCCATGTTTCCGACTAAGCCCATGCCTAAACGGTCTTCCGGGACAAAGGCCAGATGCAGACCGAACTGGATGATCTCCTTGGTGGAAAGACCGACCAGTTCATGGACGCCGTGGGCCGTGGAATTGTAGATGACAGAAGAGCCCTCTTCGCATTTCTGTAAGCCCATGATGGCTTCCAGGAGTTCCTTCTGTCCGGAACCGGAGATCCCGGCTATGCCTAAGATCTCGCCGCTGTATAAGTCAAAGGTGATGTCATCGACCACCTTCTTGTCTTCGATGTTTTTGACGGTCAGATGCTTGACCTCAAGGCGCTTGGCCTTGTCTTCCACAAAGTCTCTCTGGATATCCAAAGTGATCTTTTCTCCGACCATCATCTCGGTCAGTTCCTGTTCACTGGTATCCTCTTTATTGACCGTACCGACGTTTTCTCCTTTTCGAAGAACGCTGATCCGGTCAGAGATCTCCATGACCTCATTGAGCTTGTGGGTGATGATGACGATGGCTTTTCCATCGTTTTTCATATTCCGCAGGACGGTGAATAATTTCGTGATCTCCTGCGGGGTGAGGACGGCTGTCGGTTCATCGAGTATGAGGACCTCAGCGCCTCTGTGTAATGTCTTGACGATCTCCAGGGTCTCTTTCTCCGAGACCGTCATATCGTAGATCTTCTTATCTAAATCGAGTTCGAAGCCGTATTTCGAACAGATGTCCTCGACTTCTTTCCGGCACTTTTTCTCTGTTTCTTCCTTCGGAAGACCGATCATGATGTTCTCCAGTGCCGTAAAGACATCGATCAGTTTGAAGTGCTGGTGGACCATACCGATAGAGAGATCATAGGCATCCTTCGGAGAGGCGATCGTGACCTGTTTTCCATCGACATAGATCTCGCCGCTGTCCGGGGCATAGATACCGGAAAGCATATTCATGAGCGTGGTCTTTCCGGAGCCGTTTTCTCCTAAAAGGGAAAGGATCTCGCCATGGTAGATATCTAAGTCGACATCCTTATTGGCGATGACTTTCTTTCCGAAGCGCTTGTTGATATTCCGCATGGATACTGCTGCCGGTACACTCATAGTTGGTCCTCCTTGATTGAAAACATTACAGGCTTCCCGAAGGGAGCCTGTAATGTCTGTGTGTTGTGTAAAGCTTGATTAGTTGAGTTCAGTGATGCCGTCGATGCGGGCTGCGAAGTACGGAGCACTCCGGAATTCAGATTCGTGGAAGTAGCCGTCCACGAGGGCTTCTGTATCAACTTCAAACGCAGCATCCGGAATGACATCGCTCATCATGGAAGTCGGTGCTTCTCCGCCGATCGTGAAGGTGGAAGCGTCGAAGACCTTTAAGTCACCGGCCTTGATGGCAGCGATCGCGGCGTCAACAGCCTCTTTCGTACCAGGAGCGACAGACTTGCCGAGTTCAGTGATCTCGACAGCCCCTGTCTCATAGCCTTCCGACCAGTCTGTCTTCATGTCTTCACCCTTCTGCCAGCATTCAAAGGCATAGGTGTAGAACTTTTCCCAGACGTTGGAAGCGGAGGTGAGAGCTACATCCGGGGCAACATCCAGCATGGAGACGTTGTAGCCGACAGAGTAGGCGGTGAAGCCGTACTTGTTTTCTTCCATGTTCTTCTGCAGCTGGGAAGGAGCACCGGTGGAGTCAGCGTGCTGACCGACGATGACACAGCCCTGAGACATGAGATCATCACCGACTGTAGCTTCCGCTGTCAGGTTGAACCAGGAGTTCGTGTATTCGACATACATGGAGACATTCGGATAGACGGACTTGATGCCTAAGAAGAAGGCCGTGTAGCCGGAGACGACTTCCGCGTACGGATAAGCGCCGACATAGCCGATCTTGACGGTGCCGTCTTCCGCATAGTTTTCCGGAACCAGGGCGCCGGCTTCATCGAGTTCCTGCAGTTTGAGACCGGCGACGATACCGGAGACATAACGGGACTCATAGACTCTCGTGAAGGCGTTCTTGAAGTTGGCTAAACCGGAAGCGGCAGCGGTATCACCGGTATCGGCAACGACCGTGACATCCGGATATTCGGAAGCGACCTTCTGCATGAAGCTCTGGTGGCCATAGGAATTGGAGATGACCAGGGTAGCGCCGTTTTCGATGAGGTCGACAGCGGCGTCATAGCAGCTCTGATCTTCCGGGACAGAGTACTTCCAGAGGATGGTGTCATCGGAGATGCCTAAGTTCTTGGCGGCATTGCGGATGCCTTCCATGTGGGCATATGTATAGCCTTCCTGTTCGTCACCGACGAGGATGATGCCGATCTTGGCAGAAGAGGTCTCTTCTTCCGGTGCCGGTTTATCACCGCCTTCGGCCGGCTTGGAGCCGCATCCGACGAGTGTGAAGGCTAAGAGAAATGCGAGCAGTAATGTGAGTAATTTTTTCATTTCAATTCTTCCTTTCCTTTCTTTGAAATGCAAAAAGACTTCGGGAAACAGAGGTATATGATCATGTTTCTTCGAAGGTGCCGCAAGAGTTTATTAACTAAACTCCATCCTGTAATTCCATCGCTTGTGATAGAACTACCAAAGAAAGGAAATTCTATCATAGTCTTGACATTTACGGTGTCAAGGTAGAGACTCCTTCTCCATATCAGAAGGATTATACGATAAATTACACCACTACTTTACCACAGGATTTCAAAAACGCAAGGCAGGAAAATGCTCACAAAAAAAGGAATCCTCAATCGGATTCCTGCAGATCAGCGCGCAGAGGTTTTTCTCCCGGAACTTCTGAACAGAGCGATCTCTTCTCTGGTCTTGTCCGAGACCTTCAGCATCTCTTCATATCTGTCTAACGGAATAGGGATGGAGCCTCCTAAGTCGAAGCAGACGTGAAGTGATTTCTTGTCGATCGCCCGGATGACGCCTTTGGCGCCCGTGATCCGGCTGATCGTGCGATGGCCGACAACTCCCATGGTCTTCTCCCTTCGTCCGTAGGCTAATGGTGCTGAGCCTGTGAAAGTTATTACGTGCACAGTGTACTATAAACGAAATATGACAGAGTGGATGACGAAATAGACTTTGCAAATAAATTATATCTTAAATAATATGTAAAATCTGTGTGAAAAAATCTTTTTGCATTTCGCAAAAATAACAGAAAAAATTAATTCAGTTGTCAGACAATATCGACAGAGCTTTCGAGGCGATCAGAAGGCCTGCGGAAGCCGGCACAAAGATGGAAGATGCCGGAATAGAACGACGGCGGGAATCCTCTTCTGTGACCTCATTCAGAGGCTTCAGAGGCTCTTTTGAGGAACAGACGACCAGGAGATCTTTGATGCCTCTTTTGCGCAGTTCATGTCTCATGACCTTGGCCAGAGGATCGCCCTTGGTCTTGTAGAGATCGATGCACTGGATGCCTTCCGGATCCAAGCGGTTCCCGCAGCCCATGGCGGAGATGACCGGGATATTCCTCTTCTTGGCTTCCAGGATGATATCGATCTTGGCACTTACCGTATCGATGGCGTCGATCACGAGGTCATAGTCATCAAAAGGGATCTTTTCCTTTTCCTCCGGCAGATAGAAAAGAGGATATTTCCTCACTTCCACGTCCGGAGCGATCTCTTTGATGCGCTGTTCTGCCGCATCGACTTTCTCCATACCCAGTGTCTTTTCGGTGGCGATGATCTGGCGGTTGAGATTGGAAGGAACGACCTTGTCCCCGTCGATGAGATCGATCTTCCCGATACCGCTTCTGACCAGGGCCTCTACCGCATAGGAGCCGACACCGCCGATCCCGAAGACCGCGACTCTTTTCTCCTTCAGTTTCTCCATTTTCTCTTCTCCCAGCAGAGCTTCTATCCTCGCCAGGCGTTCACTTCTGTTTACCATCGGTAGTCAAATACCCTTTCTTCTTCCTCTACAGGGACTTCTTCTATCTCATAGTCCCTGACATCGATAAAACGGTCTCCCTTCATGATCCTCGCAAAGAGCTCATTGAGGGCTTCCTTGTCTCCCTGCATGTAGATCTCGACATCGCCGTTGTCCAGGTTCTCTACCGTCCCGGTGATTCCGAGACTTTTGGCGTGGTTCATGCAGAACCAGCGGAAACCGACACCCTGGACTCTTCCCTTCACGATCAGGTGATAGCGTTTCATCTCTCCTCCAGCTTTTTAAAGAGGGATTCAAAGACCTTTTCATTCAAGGCCTCATAGGTCTTCTTCTCCTCTTCGCTGAGATCTTTTCCGAGGGCGCTTTGAAGGTCTTCCATCGCCAGATCGACATCGGCAGAAAGAGCCCTGGCGTTTTCCGTATTCGAAAGCGAAGCGGTCATCTTCTCTAAGGAGATCTCGACGAAATGACCGGCGGACAGCTTCTGAAGAGACAGGAGGGTCATCGCCTGCGAACAGGAGGTGTAATCTTCGATCTCCTTCAGGTTGAGGGAGAAGCGTGCCATCTTCAAAGCGTGGAAGACGCGGATATCTCTTCTTTCCAGAGAGTATTTCATGGCGATCGTATTGAGATAGCCGTCAAAGACTTTATTCAGATAGTAGGCCGCCGTGATCGGATCCGGAGATTTCGTCTCATAGTAGACCGGAACTTTCTCCTCTCCCAGTTTCTTGGTTCCCGGCATGAGCGGGATGGCGAAGTCATCCTGGGCCGCGGAAAAGAGGAAGCGGGTGATATTGGCTCTCTCCTGGGCGTATTCTTCCTTATTCAGGACGGAGCGGTAGAAGCGGTCGTAGTATTCAAAGACTCCGGTCTTCATGGCGATGATCTTCGGCAGATTCATCGACTGGGCAACTAAAGAGCCTTCCGTTTTCACATAGTAGTAGACCGGTACCTGCAATGGGGTGATGGTCTTGCAGTGGAGGATGTATTCGAGGTTGAAGACGAAGTCCTCGCAGAAGTCCAGTTTCGGGTCCATGCGCAGTTTCTTTTCCTCAATGATGGAACGCTTATAGAGCTTATTCCAGAGGACGCCATAGTAGAGATCCGCCGGAGAGTCCATCATCTTGCTGCTGTAGGCTTCTCTCGTGAGAGCCTTAGGTTCCCGGATGCTTCCCTTGCGGGAGAGATTCTCGCCGACGACACGGTAGAATTCTCCGACGACCAGATCGCTGTCGTCTTCCTCCATGGCTCTGACTAAAAGCTTGATCGAATCCTCCGGGATCCAGTCATCCGCATCAAGGAAGCGGATATACTCTCCCTTCACCGCTTCAAGCGCCGCATTCCTGGCCGCGGAGACACCGGCATTCTTCTGGTGGATGACCCGTACTCTCTGATCGTTTTCCGCGTATCCGTCAAGGATCTGCGCAGAGAGGTCCTTACTGCCGTCATCGACAGCTACGACTTCCAGAAGGTCATATTCCTGATCGAGGATGCTTTCTATACAGCGGGCGATCGTATTTTCCGCATTATAGACCGGAACGATCACACTGACTAATTTTCTGTTTTCCATACTTCTATTATAGATGAGCTTTTCAGGAAAAAGAGAAAGCCGTTTATAATAGAGACATGCCTTATATCCTCGTCTTCTACATCCTCCTGAACATCTTCTCTTTCTTCCTCTACGGCCTCGACAAATACAAGGCGAGGAAAGAGAAATGGCGTATCAAAGAGAATACCCTTCTCTTCTTTTCCTTTCTCGGGATCATCGGAGGATTTTTGGGCATGTCGGTATTCCATCACAAGACGAAAAAGAAGAAGTTCCGCATCCTGCTTCCCCTCTTTCTGATCGCGGAAGCCGTTATTGCCTGCCTTCTTCTTACCCATGATTTCTCTTAAGAGGGATCTTTTTTATTCCCAGGCGTCCTTCAGATTCCCGTCGTTTTTATAGAAAGTGTCCATCCTGATGACATAGTCCCATTCCGCCTTGGTCAGGAATTCCTCATAGGTGTAGACTCTCACCTGCAGATCCTTGACCCAGTAGGCTTCTCCGATATAGATGTATTCCTCATCCATTCCGATGATGATCCCGATGTGGCCTTCCAGTCCCACAAGATCTCCCGTCCGTATGTCTTCCATCGCGATGTCCTTGACAGAGGCTTTTTCACCCAGGTCAGTGAGATCTGTGATGTCATTGCTGGGACCGGCACCGATGTCGCCGGTGTCATACCCGGCATTTAACAGGACCCAGGAGATGAAGCCGGAACAGTCTAAGCCGTTATCGACTTTTTTATCTCTTTCATATTCATATAACGGACAGCCCCAGATCTCCGGTCCGGTCACGGAGGCCGTGATCTCCTCCTTCTTCGTCTCGAATAGGTAGAGGCCCCGATGATAGTATCGGCCTTCCCCGTCCGCTTCCAGAAGCTGGCCGTTGAGTCGGCCGTTTTCATAGAAGTAGCTCAGTTTATACGGGAAGCGAAGCAGGAGGAACCTGGCAGCGGCCACCGCGGCAGCCCTGGTCTTCGGTCCGGCCTCTTCCACTTCATAAGCCAGGATCTTGTCGATGTATTCCGCTTCCTCTTCGCTGTATCTCCGGCACGGCAGAAACTCCTTTTCGTGGTTTACGGCAGGAGGCGTATAGAGATCGGAGACTTCAAAGACATAACGGTCACTGCTGTTTTCGATCGCTGTCTTTCCCGGAGATAAAGCCGTCACCGTATTCCCCGATACGGAAAGAATGTCTTCATCTTCCGAAGAATAGAGATTTCCCACTCCGCTTACGGAAGAAGCCTCCAGGGTATAGGTCTCTCCTTTGGCCAGATAGATGATCTCGTGTTCCGTGGCTTCCCTTTCCGGAAGGTCAAGAAAGACTCTCTCTTCCGCTTCGGCCTCACAGCCCGAAAGAGATAAGAGGATCACAAGAAAAACCAGCAGGGCTTTCATATCCTGCATTATAAAGGAATCTTTATTTTTTCTGTCTGAAATGAATCTGATCTTTATTCAGACAGTGAACTTGACAATGAAGTATCAAAAAAGGATGACCTCTCAGTCATCCTTCTTATCGTATTCCGAACAGGCCTTCATATCCTCATAGAAGGAATACGGGACAAAGAGGTTTCCCCTTCCCGTTCCCAGGTCGATACCCGGTTTGGCCAGACCGTGATAGTCAGAGCCGCCGCTCTGTTTCAGGGAGAATTCTTCCGCTAAAGATACCGCTGTCTTCTTCATCTCCGGAGTGAACTCCGTGTATTCCGTTTCGATCGCGTCGAGACCGGCAGCCTTGGCTTCCGGAAGGAAGACTCTGAGTTCTTCTTCGTTCAGATTGAGAAGCGGATGGGCGATGATAGCGGTGGCGCCGAAGGTCTTGATGAAGCGGACCGCCGCGATCGAGGTGATGCGCTTCGGCGGGAAGTAGTAGCCGTTTCCTTCCTTGAGAAGACCCGCGAAGGCCTCCGGGACGTTCTGGACGACGCCCTTCTGTACGAGGACCCTGGCGACATGGGAGCGGTTGAAATCCTTGCCTCCGGACAAGGCGGAGACTTCCTCGAAGGTGATGTCATAGCCGTCTGCCGCTAATAGATCGATCAGACGGGTATTGGAGTTGACCTTGGCGATATGCGCCAGTTCTAAGAAGTCATCGATCTCGGGCCAGTACTTCTCCTTGAAGAAAAGGCCGACGACGTGGATCTCCTTCCCGTTCCATTCTGTCGAAAACTCGCAGCCCGGAATGGTGATCACCCTGGACTTCTTTCCGGCTTCCATGAATCTCTTGAGACCGCCGGAGGTATTGTGATCGGTCAGAGCCAGTGCCGAAAGACCCTTCTCTTCCGCTAAAGAGACCAGTTCTTCCGGAGTATTGGTGCCATCGGAAAATGTCGAATGGCTGTGCAGATCGCAGAACTGTTTCATTCCTCTATTAGATTATCATGAATCTTCCTGTCCTCCTATGCCGACATTCGTATCATAGTAGGACATGAAGTCGCAGAACTCCTTCGTAGCTGTCCGCTGGCCGCGGATGGCCGTGATGCCGAGCCTTTTTAATACCGGGAAAGGACAGAGGTCTTCCTCATAGATCTCCAGAACATCCATCGACATGATCTTCTTCATGGAGACAGCGCCTTTGTATCGATAAGGGATGTCTGTCTTTTTCACCAGACACTTATACCGGATAGCGGAGACAGGTGCGGCGATGTACATGTAGACGATATCTCCCGGCTGAATCCTGCTTCCCTGTTTCCAGATGACGTCTTTTCTCTCTTCGAAGTGTCTTTCGATGTCGTAGTACTTCGGGTTGGCCGGGACGATCCAGATGTTGGAAGCGGAAGAAGACTTGCGGTTTCCTAAGACGACGCTATCCCGGCTCTCCCTTATCATCTTCCGGAGCGTCTCATCATCGACGGTCTCATCCAAGACGACCGTCAGCCAGTTTTTCTTGTTCATGTGGTAAGGAAGAAAGACACCTTTGATCTGAAGATACTCTTCTCTTTTGGAAGGCAGGACCTTCAGATCCAGGGTCTCGATCTTCTCATCGCTTTTCTCTTTCGGATAGACCTTCTTTTTCTCGATCCGCATGATCAGGCCGTACCACTTCGCATTCTCCGGACAGCGGAAGACCGCGCATTCCGGGAGTCTCTGAAACGGATGGTCAGCTTCTTCCCCGTATCTTTCTTTCAGGTATTCCGCCAGACGGACAGCCTGGTCGGAATAGAAGTCCCGCTTTACGAAGCAGTGTTCCGCGATGTCTTCCAGGATATCCAGATAGGCCTCCTTGACTTCCGCGGAATAGGTTCCCAGAAGGGAAAGACGGATCTGTATGTATTCTTCTCCGGAGTCGGTATCGATGACTTTTCCGGAGACATATCCCTTTTCATCGATTCTTATATACGCTTCAAAAGCGCCGTCATAAAAGGCTTTCCGATAGAGCCAGTCCTTGCCCTCTTTCTGAAATCCATAGGGGATAAGCGTCTCTTTATTGACTCTCTTTTTCTGAAATACTTCTTCCTCTAATGTCATCTCTTTACTCCTGTGTATACCGGATGGCATCTGCCGCACTGACTGCAGCCGTTGCAGGTGAGTCTCATCCCGCACTTCTGACAGCGCTCCCCGAAGTAAGGCACATAGAGGTCCTTTTCCG
>JAFOMB010000043.1 GCA_017419065.1 Erysipelotrichaceae bacterium
ACACCGTCGACACCGGCATCCTGCAGCATCTTCGCGGACTTGGCGAAGCTGTCGACGAACTCGTGGATCTCTTCCTTCGTCAATGCACGCGATGGGACCTTGTCGCTCCATCTGTTCGGAGAAGGGGAGGCGGAAGCCGTGATCTTGTCGAGGTCCATGAACGGCTTGGAGGCAGCCCGGAGGATCTTGTTGGAATAGAGGGCTTCCATCATCGGGGAGACAGTAAAGCTCCTGCCGAAGCCGGCCGTCAGCTGTATGAAGAGTTTGGCACCGGTCTTATGGAACTCCGGCATCCACTTCTTGAGGTCTTCATACATCTTCTTGTTTTTGTGAAGCCACTGGCCGAACATCGGATTGTACAGCGGCTGACAACCCGGTAAGAGGAGTCCGACGTTGTTTTTGGCGACCTCCATGATGAACTTGGCTCCGACATCATCGAAGTGGTTGACTTCCATCCATCCGAAGAGGTCAGTACCGCCCATGGAAGTCAGAACGATACGGTTCTTGATCTCGCAGTTTCCGATCTTCCAGGGCGTAAATAATGCTTCATAATCCTTATTCATTTCATTCTCTTTCTATGACGACTCTGCCGTCTTCATAGACGGAGATCGTGTCATCTTCCTTGACGTATTCGAGGAATTCTTCCCCCAGTCCGTCGATCAGGATGATCGGATGATCGGACCAGTTGTAGGTCAGTACCGCTCCGGCGACAGCCAGGGTATCGGCCGGTTTAGAGAACAGCATGGCCGAAGGTCCGACATTCATCACCGAGACACAGTATAAGACCATGCCGCCGGTCGTAGAACCGATGGTCTCCGGCAGACAGAGGATCTTTCCCGGCATGAGCTTCTGATAGAGCTCCGGGTTGTTCATGTCGTTGATGACGCCCTTTTTATTGAGGAAGGAACCGGCTGTCTTCAAAGAGGCCAGGGTATTGAAACCGCTGTGGGTCACCAGAGCTTTTCCTGTCGTATTGCCCGGTACGACGACTCTTCCCCGGAATTCCTTTGTCATAGGGTACCTCCTGTGATCAGCGTGATCAGTTCATCTTCCGAATAGAAACGCGCCTTGGAGTAGTAACGCAGCTTATTGGAAGCGGTGATGATGTGCTGTTTGTCGGTCAATGGATTGGAAGTATAGGAGAGAGGGCAGAGGGAGGAAACGGAAACGCCTCTATCTTTGAGAAGCCTTGCCTTTTCAGGATACTCCCTGTCAAATCTCTCACGGACATCCGGTGCGGCACAGAAGATGGTCGGGATGGTCACCCTGTCTTTTCCGGTCTTTGACAGTCCGTCTTCGATCCTCTTTGACCAGTCCAGCAGCTGTTCCAGAGAGAACTGCGGACAGCCCGCAAAGGCGAGATCCGGGGTCTCCTCGCTTTCCCACGGGATCGGGTAGGAAGCCTTGACTCTCTGTATCTCCGCATCGTCGATGACGAAGACCTTCGCGTCTTCCTTGATCAGGCTTTCCTTCAGCTCTACGGCTTCCGGGGTCAGGTTCTCGACGTGGTAGAGACCGACAGAACCGTTGGAGGCAGCAGCCACTCCCATGTCCTTGAGATAGTCTTTGACAGACTGAGTGAGTTCTGTACCCAGATACTTGTCGAGGCCTCTGATATACGGAACGTCCTCGATGCATTTGAAGCCGATGGCACTGCCCAGCAGCTGCGGTTCTGGAAGAGACTTACAGTTTACTTCGATGATCCAGTCGGCCTTTCTTCCCTCATCGGTCAGAAGACCGAATTCCGGGACATAGCCCAGGATGTTGGACATCAGTTCGAGGATGCCGGAGTTGCGGTTGCAACGGGCACCGAGAACGGAGTTCGCATAGGAGACGGCAGAGGATTCTGCCCATCCCAGGATATCTCCCTTCTTCGGGATATTGCCGACTTCATCCATGTAGCAGGTACAGGTATAGGCATTCTTGTCCTTGATGCCCATCCTTTCCCACTGTTTCTCCATCCTCTTCTGATTGGAAAAGATCAGTTTGAAAACGGCCTGGTCCGCTAGAGATGTCCTGACGTTTTCGTCGATGCCTCTCGGGTCAGTGGTGAAAGACTGCTTCGGGAGCGCCCCGCCTTCGATCAGTCTGTCCATGAGATCGAAGACCGGTTTCCAGGTGAGAGACCCGGTACCGATGACCGCATGTCCCATCTCTCCCGTGATCCTGACCATCCTTTCAGCTCCGAAGGTTTCGCCATACATGATCAGTGTCTGTAAGACCTTCTTCATGGCTTCGCCCTGATCGCCTCTTTGAACGGACAGGAGTTCTTCATTGAGAATCAAAAGAATCTCCTCCTTTCGTATCGATGAATAGTAAAAGTAATACCTACCTTTATTGTATATTGAGGAATGGGAGTATTGACAAGATATTCAGTAATAAAGTACCGAAAAGAATACTGTCTTGAAAGACAGATGACTTTCATGGACAATGGAGAAAAGAGGAAAGAGATATGAAACTGTTTCAGGTAGAAGACAATGTATGGGTATCACAGTTCGAGGAAGAAAGAGACCGTCCGGCCTTAGGCTATATACAGGGAAAAAAGTATTCTGTAGCGATCGATGCGGGACATTCCATCGACCACATCCATGAATTCTATGAGGCACTGGAAAAGGAAGGACTGCCGCTTCCGTCTTTGACCATCCTGACCCACTGGCACTGGGATCACACCTTCGCCATGCATGGGGTGAGGGGACTGACCATCGCCAATCAGAAGACAGACGAGTATCTGAGGGAGTTCATCTATCAGATGTCTCCGGAATCCGATAAGATCTTCCTGCACATGGATCCGACGATTGAAAAAGAGTATGAGGACGGAAAGCCTCTGGTCGTCGTACCGGCTGATATCGTCTTTGAGAAGCAGATGAGGATCGATGCGGG
>JAFOMB010000044.1 GCA_017419065.1 Erysipelotrichaceae bacterium
CGAAAGTGCCCTTCTGAAGATAGGAATTCATTGTCCTGTCGATAGTCTCGCGGATCTGATTTCGCTCCTCCTTCAAAGCGGAAGAGACTTCCGTGGAGAAAGAAAGCGTGATCCCGTGATAGTTGATGATGCCCTCCTGTTCCCCCTCAACGGAAGTATCCAGGGAAGAGATCATATCAGTTGTGACTTCGACTTTTTCCTCGCTGCCGTCATCCAGATACACATCGAGATAGAGCGAGGAGAGATCATATGGCTGATCGATCTCCAGCTGCTTCGGGAATGGAGAAGTCAAAGAGACATCCTGTATCCCGTGATAAGTCGCTGTATAGGTCGTTTCTTTTTCAGCCGGGACAAGTTCCTTATCAAATCCCGCAAAGAGACTGCGGTCCTTTTCCGGATCGGAGACAGCCGGCGTCATGCCTTTTACGACCTTCAAGGTCAGCTCTTCCTTCCCGGCTAAAGTGCCGCCATCCAGAGCGAAGTGGACAGGGACATATTCCTCTTCGTGGATCTTTTCTTCATTCAGGATCACATCGAAGACGTCCTTCCGGACATAGCCGACGCATCTTTCAAAATCATAGAGATATTCGTCATCGAAGCTCGGCTCGACCTGGACCTTGTAGACATTGCCGCAGTCCTCCAGAAGGACAAAGGCATAGTCGTCGATCCCGCGCAGAGTGAAGAGGCGGGAAGACTGACCCTCATCGGCGTAGACATTGAGACGGGCGATCGAGGAGATGATGCCGACAGCCCTGATGTTTCTGTCCTTGAAGCCCAGTGCTTCATCGAGACGGTAGTACCAGGAAGCGGCCTTTTCGCCCCAGTATGGATCATCCGCGTATTCCACGTTCATACCGCAGGCCTTGTTTCCGAAGAAAGCGCCGTGATAGCTGCTGCGGCGGTGATTGGAATAGATGTCGGAGATATAGTACTTCGCATGGGAGTAGATCGAATCTTCCACGCTGTCATAGCGGGACGCATAGCGCTCCTGGTCGGAGTCATAGGCCGCATGACGGAAGAGGTTGTTCTGAAGGAAGGCACGGGCTGACTTTCCATAGGAAGATTCGCTGATCGACAGCGACAGCATCATCAGCGCATTGGCGCCGTAGAGATACTGGTATTCAAAGAAAGCCCTCAGTTCTCCATAGTACTGCGAGCGGTTGACTTCATCGTTGGCCCCATCCCGGCTCTTGTCGTGATAGGAGCGCAGTTTTCCGTCGATATGAAGGACATCGCGGAAATAGGCTTCGACATCGGACGCCTCATAAGCACTCGTCGTGCGGTGGGAGAGGTACTGGTAGTAATTGTAGTAAGGCTCTTCCGCGTTGACCGCCTGATCATAGACACCGTTTTGCGCGTCTTCCGCCATCAAAGCGAAGTCTTCATAGAAGTAGTGACCGTCATAGCTGAAGTAGCGTTTCCCCTCCTTGAGTCCTTCCGGCAGCTGATCAAGCAGGACGGAATAGGCATAGTAATCGCTGGAGAAGCGGTTCTTGATGTCGTGATAGAAAGAGCCGCCGCTAACAGAATACGTGCTCAATATCGTCTCGGTCTCCTCATACGGATGGAGGATGACGTTCTCTTTTCTGATGCTTCCCTCATCTCCGGAAATACGGAAATAGACGACAGAGGCATCCCTCGAAGAGGAAAGATAGAGGGCATCGATGCCATAGCATCCATTGAGATGTCCCGTCTCTCCCCGGGCACTGCTTTCATAATCCAGACGCAGGGAACAGGCATCGTCTCTTTTCAGTTCGACGACGCCGTATTCCATCCTCAGTACGTCGTCATTTTCTTTTAATACGGCATTGCCGTAGTCACTGATAACGGAATTATAAAAACGCAGTGCGGAATAGTAATCGGCGAAACTCTCGGCTTCCGCCTCCCCTGCCGCATCATAGACTTTATAATTTTCTTCTGCTTCCTCCGCTTTGACCATTGGAAAGACACCTGTGATCAGGCATAAGACAATGATAAAAACGGACAGAACTTTTTTCCTCACTATTTTATTTTATATAAAGCCATAGGAGAATTCAAAGTTCAGAACAGGAAAAAGGTCGGGAAAGACGGCAGATGGAAGCGGTCCAGCGGGATCTCCTTGTCCAGAAAGATCTTCCGCAGAGGATCCATGACCTCCCGTTCCTCCAGTTCCCGGTCCAGCAGTTCTCCCAGGATCTTCAGGTTTTCCTTCCAGCTGAGACGCCGGTCAAGAAGGACTTCGACACTTTCTCCCTCCATCACCAGAAACAGCCGGATACGGCATTCATTCATTGTTTACTCCTTTCAAAAGCCCTTTTTTAAAGCGTGAGAAGAGGCAGGCTTCCCCTTCGTCGATGTCATTCGATAATGCCGGGAAGAAGAGGCGCTGATCCAGTACCCCCGTTCCCAGCCAGAGGATGTTTTCCCGCTTCTCTCTTTCTCCCCGATAGACACGGCACTCATAGCCGTAGCTCCTGTACGGCTTCAACAGTTCCTCCTTCCCTGAAACGATCAATAGATCTTCCTTTTTCGGATAGAACACTTTTTCCCTTGTCTTCATGTCATAGCCGAGAAGGACACTTTCTCCTCTTTCTTCCGCAAAGCGCTCTGTTGGGATCTTCCTTAAAAACGGCGGGAAGGAAGAAGGAGAAGAAACAAATTCTTCTGTCATCAGAGGCACAAAAGGCAGTACTTCTTCCTTCTCAAAGAAACTCTCCCCTTTTCTGTCCGAAACGCGGCAGAAGAGATTCATCTGATCTTCCCTGGAAGAAAGGCGGATGAGGATCCTGTTTTTGACAGAAGAGAGGATGCGGTGCGGCAGATAGCTGACTGACGAAAACAGAAGAGGATAGAGGGCATACTTCCCCGGATTGCGCAGGATCTTTTCCAGCAGAGAAAAATAGCTTTCCTCATAGGAGAGAAAAAGCGGCACATCTTCTATCAGCAGTACAGCCGGAGGATGCGGCTTCTCCAGTTCCTTTAAGAGAAAGAGGATGTCTTCCTTTTCACTGTAGAGAAGACTGTCGGAAATGACCTTCCCCACTCTTCTCTCCGCGCAGAAGAGGATGACCGGGATATCCTCTTCTTCCAGACCGTTCAAAAAGGCGTTCACCTCTTTTTTGCGGCTGCTGCAGATGAGAAGGCTCTCCTTTACAGGAAGGTACAGATACTCCCTGTCTGCCCGGATGTAGTCGTCTTTCTGTCCCAGGAAGTAGTATCCCTTTTTCGGCTTCCTCTTTTCCGGAGAAGGCGGCTGAAACAGCAGTTTCCTTGAAGGCAGTGAAAGCTCCTTTGAGACCTTCAGGATCTCTTCCAGCAGGACGAGATTCTCCGCCTTTCTTCCCGGAAACAGGATGCGCTTTTTCCTTGTTATCCTGAGTCTTGGATCTAACAGGGCGATCTCGCAGGGATCTTTCTCCCGGTCGCTTTTCGCGTAGACACTCTTCCCCTTGTAGACGGCGTTATCGACAGACAGCACGAACTCTCCGGGTTCTTTTAAATAGGCGGCGTCTTTTCTGTGCAGCAGCTCCGAAGACTCCTTTTCCTCAAAGACTCTCAGGGCGATCTTGAAGCGGCTGTTGGCGAAGATCTCCTCATCTACGGCGGAGGAGGGACGCTGGGTCGACAGGATGAGATGGAGTCCGAGGCTGCGGCCGATGCGGGAGATAGCGATCAGTTCGCGGATCATCTCCGGATGTTCCTTTTTGAGCTGCGCGAACTCATCGACGACGATCAACAGGTGTCCTATCTCCTCCATGTCTTCTCTTCTTCCCTCCAGATACTCATCCAGATTATCGACCGGACGGAGCAGCTCTTCCCCGGCCTTACGGAAGAGGACTTCCCTTCTCTGGCATTCCTTCTTCAGCGCGTAGAGGAGTCTTTCGACCCCTTCACTGTCGAGGTCATCCGTACAGGCACTCAGATGCGGGATCTGCTCGCCTTCAAAACAGAGGGAGTCGCGGATGCCGCTGCCCTTGAAATCGATGAGGACGATCTGCAGGTAAGACGGGGGATAGACTAAACACAGAGATAAGAGGAAGGAGATGATCAGTTCGCTCTTCCCGCTGCCGGTCGTGCCGCCGATGAGGCCGTGAGGACCGCTTTTCTTCTCATGGATATCCAGGCTGAAGGCTTCCCCGTCCACCACCGCAAAAGAGGCGGAAAGTCCTTCTCCCTTCTGTGTGTAGTTCTCCTTCAGATCGAGCTTTGGGAAGAGATCGCGGAAGGAGAGGAATCTTTCTTCGGGAAAAATGCAGAAGCGTTCCAGATAGCGGAAACAGGAAGAAAGATCTTCCACAGGAAAGGGATGAAATACTGTCTTTTCTTCATCATAAATGACCGCATCCTGATGGCGGTATTCAATGACACAGTTGCTTTCGGACAGCACCTCATCGATGAGAAAAGACAGGGACAGCACCTCCGGATCGCGGAAGGAAAAGCCGAAGGAGTCGAGAAAGAAGACGATCAGTTTCTCTTCCCTCTTCCTCTGATCGATCTCCTCCAGATCTTTGAGCGATGTCAGGATCAGTCTCTCTTTCGAGAAGTAAAGATGGGGAAGACGGTAGAGATCGGAAACGGATGACGGATCCTTTACGGCGATGGCGATCTTGACTTTCTGAAAGGAAAAGCGGCAGGCGCACTCCAGCAGGATCCTTCGGAAGATCCCCTCTCTTTCCGCCTTCCGGCAGAGAAATGAGATCCTCCTTTTTCCCTTCAGATCGAAAAAGAAGGGACGGGAAGGAAGTGTCGCCTCTTCAGACAGGGCTTCATAGGCCTTCTCTATCTCAGGATCACCGCTTTCCGGAAGAGCGAGCTCCAGTTTCTTCGAACGGTAGCCAAGCTGTATCTTCGGGTTTTCGATATCTCCCTGAAATAGAGATGCGGAAAGATCCTGTAAGTTGATCACCTCCTCTTTCAGCCTTTCTTCATAGGTTTCTCTTTGTCTTCCTATCCTCTTCTTCTCCTTTTGGAGATAGTCGAGATAGGCCTTTCTGCAGGTCCTTTCCTCTTTTCTCCACTTCCGCTTTTCATGAAGGGAAAAGAGCATCGGCAGCAAAGTGCCGCTGATCATCATCGTTCCCGGCATGATCATGTAGATCAAAGAGGAAGAAGAGGACAGGAAGTTCACATAGGCTAAAACCATCATCGAGGAAGACATGAGAAAGGCCGGGATGATCTGTCTCAGAAGATGATTCTCCGGAGGCTTTGGAGGATCAAAGGTACGTTCCAGACTAAACGAAGGCGCGGCTGCTTCCCTGCGGGGATAAACAGCCGCTGCCGGCATCCTCTCTTCCTGATAGACGATGAGCTGTCTTTGTATGGGATAGGGTCTTAGGGAGAGCTGAAGAGTGGATGTGTCGATATAGAGGAAGGCTGTCCCGTACACCATGAAGAAACTGAGCAGTTCCACCCTGTCGCCGTCCTTCAGCTTCCGGCCGTCGTACTTCTTTCCGTTGACACGGAGGTACTTCGAGCGGCTTTCCAGGACACCGTCTTTGAGCAGGAGATAGCTCTTCTTGAGATAGGGATCCTCTGTCTTCACGTGACTGCAGTTACCATACGACAGTAAGAAGTTCTCTTTTCTGAATAAACGGCAGTCTTTTCTTCTTTCGCCTTCATAGACGAAGATCTCGATCGGACAGAAGCCCTCCTCGTGATGGATGACGTATTTCTTCTTCTCCAGCTGTTTCATCTTTGTGCCGTCCTTAAAGGAATAGCCCATGGACAGGCTGATGAAATAGCACTCCTTCTTGTAGATGCGGATGCCCCGGTAGATGAATTCCTCCTCTAAGGAAGAAGAGAAAGATCCGTCGTTATCGATGACGAGGATATACATATCAGCCGCTCACAAGGACGTGGAGATAGATCGAATACTTCCCGTCAACTGTAGATACCTTGATGCGGGTATTGCCTTTATGGAGCGCGGAGACTTTTCCTTCGATCACGGAGGCGACATCCGGGGATTCACTGGAATAGACGAGGTCTTCTCTCTTATAGCCTTCCGGGATCTTCTTATAGGTGATCGCATAGTTCTCTCCGGCTTTCAGGATGAGATTGTCGGCTTCCGGGATCAGACGTTCGCTGTCGATCTCCTCTGCCTTTTCCCTGTCCTTTTTCTTCCTGTCCTTTCTCGTACAGGCTGGGACGAAGTGGCCGTCTTCCATATGTGTCATATTCCCGAAGATCTGATCCTTTTGCGTCAATAGCGGAAGGCGGAAGGAAAAGCCCATCTTCCCGAGGACCGACTTTGAGGAATTGAGCGTGAGCGACAGCAGCCAGTTCAAGGAGAGATCGGCGCAGACCTTGACATCCTCGCAGGCCGAGGCCATCTCAGCGATCGCCTCATAGTCTCCTTCGACAGTCTCTGTCGTTTTCTTTCCTTCTTCATCGTAGAGGTGGAGTATCGTCGCCACCTTCCCCGAGATCCCGCCGTCTATCCCCAGATCCATCAGCCGGCTCTTGGAGGCGTATAAGGCCAGGGAAAGCATAGAAGAGAGTTTCACATCGCCGTTCAGGACGCCTCTGATGTCGTGGTCATGATCGGAGATCGTCCGGAACTTCCCTTCCCGGACTTCAAAGCCCAGAAGGTGATCGTGAGTCAGAGCGATCTCGGCCTTTCCTCCTACGTAGATCCGGATGGAGAGATCCATCATCAGGGAGATCGACGGCATCTCCGGTACCGGGACCATGATCTGACAGACCGGGATGGAGACGGCTTCCCCTTCTCCCTTCGGTTTGAGGAAAGAAGAGATAGAAGAGAGGAACTTCTTCACGTTGATGCCCTCACCCGACGGCACGAAGGTGCCTGACTTCTCTCTTCTAAGACCTGCGGTCTCCGCTGTCTTGAAGTCGACCTTAAAATAGGCATCCCTGAGTCCCTCTTTATAGTTCCAGCGGTAGGAAGGATGGACGGAAGTCAGCAGAAAGTCCGCATAGATGGTATTTCCTCCTGTTACCTTCCTGGCGCTCACGGATAGAGATGTCCCGGATAGGGTACAGGTCACGGTAAAGCCGCGGAATTCAAAGGAATGGCTCTTGGACGGCGATGCCAGCAGTTCATAGCGGGTGTTGGTGTAATGGGTAGAGGAAGAGGTGATATAGGGGATGACCTCCGCTTCCTCAAAGTCTGTCTCAAAGCTTCCGGAGATCGAAAACTCTTCATAGATGTCTTCGATCCCTGCTTCTTCCAGGATCTTCTCACCTTCCTTTTCAGAAACTTTATAGTAGGCATCCTCCTCTTCGTCATAGAGGACATCTCCCTCTCTGTAAGAAGAGAGATCTTCCGTATACGGCAGGATGCCTTCTTTTTCCTCCGCCTGATAGAAAGAGGCGAATTCCCGGTGATCGATGACATCCAGAACGGCTTTTAAGAGCTTTTCAGCGTCTTTTCTGGAAACAGGCGTATCAGTCCTCAGATTTCTTCTTTCATCCAGCAGAGGACATTTCTGGCCATCCAGCAGGATATCGAGAGTGGAAAGAAGAAAGCCGTTGTCCAGAGGATCCTCCGGGGAGTGATCCCCGGGGATCTTCCAGTCAGAGAGCGCCCCGGCAATGGCCTCCTCCGTATCAGACTGAGACAGGCCGGAAGAAAGGCAGAACTCTCTGAGGTATTCCGACTTAGTATAGATCTCTTCTCTCTGACAGGCGCTGCAGGTAAGTGTCAGTAAAGCGCAAAGCAGAAGAAGAGCGATCTTCTTAAGCGAAATAGGATGCATTGGCAGTGATCGTCGATTCCAGGGAATCGTAGGTCGACACCGCAAAATCCAGGAATGCCGCATAGGCATCGACCGTCTCGCTCTCGATCGCGAAACGGCGGGAGAACTGGTTGAAGCGGGAGACGAGGGTCTCGGCACCTTCCGAGATCCAGACGCTGCTCAGCTCGTTCATGATGCGGCTGACATAAGCCAGCGTCTCATCGAGCTCGCTGTTGATGGCGCGCAGGGCCGCAGCCGCGGCACTGACTTCCGGCAGAGTGATCCTGATCTGATCCATGGTACCTCCTTTCTAGGCGTTCAGGCGGGATGCCTGGCTGACGAGTTCTTCCTGAGTCTCCCGGTAAGCCCGGGCCGAGTTCTTCAGGAAGTCCGCATACTGTTTCATGATGACCGAGATCTGATGAAAGTCGCTCTCATAGCCGCGGATCTGATCCACGAACATCGTGTTGTCCCTGCCCTGCCAGGCGGAAGACATCTTGTCCACCTCGGCATAGAGGGAGCGGAAGAGCCTCTCATAGTCGCCGTTGGCATCCAGGACCCTGCCGGCGCTTTCCTCCAGTCTTGATGGTTCGACAATGATCTGACGCATAGTGATTACCTCCTTCTACTTCTTTATTGACAGGTGGAGGCCGGATTCCTACTTTTTTTGAAGCGGAATATAAAAAAACTGGGTCATTTCCGACCCGGTATAATCTGTTTCCTATCGGGAGAAGAGATTGCCGTCAAAGAGATGGTATCTCTGATTCTCCTGATGTTCTTTCTGATGATAGTATTCGAGGGCATAGTCCTTATACCAGGCATAGCCCCAGTAGCGGATGATCTCCAGTTCAAGGTCCTCATCGGAGAGGGTCTTGAGGTAGTCGAATTTCTGATCCACCCATTCTCTGATCTTCGATTCCATCTTCGTGCTCCTTTTTCTAAAGCCTAGCGGACATAGAAGACGCGTTCTTCCTTACGCGGTTTCGCAAGAGGATGTTCACTGTCCGGATAGCCCAGGATACAGTGTCCGATGCCTTCGTATTCCCCTTCGACGCCCTGCGCCTTCAGGAAATCCCTGAACTCTTCTGTCTCGAATTCCTCTCTGGCCCGGTGGATCCAGCAGGAACCCAGACCCAGGTCATAGGCCGCCTGCATCATATTCCCGATGACAAGGCTTCCGTCATAGACACGGTTGGGATTGTGCTTCGGTCCCAGGACCACCAGGATGACCGGTGCCCCGTAGAACGGATCATTATCCGGTGCCCCCAGAATAGCCGCGTTGGCCTTGCGGAAGAACTCCCGGTTTTCCTCATCGGTGATGCATAAGATGATACTCTCCTGCAGATTCCTGGCACTGGCAGCGTAGAGACCGGCTTCGATCACGGCGTCGATCTCCTCTTTCTTCGGCATCTCCTTCCTGAAGGAACGGATGCTTCGTCTTTCTAAAAGCGAATTGATTCTTGGATCCATACTATCCTTTCATAAATGTGATGACCGGGATCTCCAGTTCATCGATGTGACACCCGGCGTGCTGGCCTTTGTGGGTAAATGTCGAAGGATCGTCCTGATAGAGGAAGACAGCCTTTCCCTTGGCGATGGCCAGGTAATCGCCGATCATCTCATTCAGCCGCGGGTGGTTCTCCCCTTCCCCGAAGAGCTTTGTCTCCAGGACCTGCTTCTGACTGAGAAGGATGAATTCGTCTTCATAGAGTTCCTTGAAGTCTCTTTCGAAGTCTTCCAGGCATCCTTCCTTCACATAGAAGGCCAGGGCTCTCTGTTCAATGGCCGGCGGTCTTCTCAAATATTTATCGAGCGGGCCGTTCTTGAGATTGAAGACCTTTTCGATATCGATCTGACCGTGGTCAGCCGTGACGATCAGCATCGTCTTTTCATCGAGAGCTTTACTCAGCTCTTCGATCTCCCCGTTGACGTAAAGGAGATACTCATCGCTTTGCTTACCCGATGGACTGTACTGATGCATGATCGTATCGTATTCATCATAGTAGGCATAGACGAAGGAGACATCGCTCTTATCGAGCTCCTTCAGTCTTTCACAGACTTCATGGAAGCTTGCGCATCCTCCTTCACGGAAGGCAGGATAGACTTCCTTTGCCTTTACGCCTTTTTCTCTCAGTTCCTCGGCGATCGGCTTAACAGGATAGAGCTGATACATCAAAGACGGATCATACTGCCGATGGCTGTAATAACTCTTCCCCTGGAAGGGAACGATGATATCATCGACTTCCCTCACATACTGCATCCATCCCAGCCAGTTGGTCTCGTTGGGAGACTTCCCGGTGAGGATAGACGTCGTAGCAGCCGTGGTCGTCGGCGGAAAGACCGAGACGGTCTTATAGGTCATATGTCTCCGGAGAAAGGCGTCCTCTTCGAGCTTCTGTTCGAGAAGGCGGGAGCCCATGCCGTCCACGAGGAGGAGGAAGATCTTCTCCGGCGCCTTTTGCCGTAACAGCGCATCCAGTTTCTCATTGGACGGATAGGAGGAGGAAAGACCGTAATAGCTCCGGATGGAAGCGATATAGGTCAGTATCGATTCTCCGTAGTAGACGATCATCAGTTCATGTCCTTTAAGAAGGCTTTATAAGCCCGGTATCCCTCGTAGATGTCTGCCTTGGAGGAGACTTCATAGCAGGAGTGCATGTTCTGAACGGCAATGCCGGCATCGATGACGTCCATGTCGAGGTTGGCCAGGATGTAGGCGATCGTGCCGCCGCCTCCCGCATCGACTTTACCCAGTTCCGCAGTCTGGAAGGCGACCTTGTTGTCATCCATGACTTTCCGGAGCTTGGCGATGTATTCGGCATTGGCGTCGTTGCAGCCGGACTTGCCTCTGGCACCGGTATACTTGTTGAAGACGATGCCCTTGCCCATATAGGCGGAGTTCTTCGGTTCAAAGACAGACGGGAAGTTTGGCTCATAGGCTGCCGAGACGTCACTGGAGAGCATCTTGGAATTGCGGAGAGCTCTTCTGACCAGCAGGTCGTTATAGTCTGTCGTTTTGGCGATCATTTCAGCGATCGCGTTTTCGAAGAAGCGGCTCTGCATGCCGGTATTGCCCTGAGATCCGACTTCTTCCTTGTCGACGAGGATGCAGCAGGCCGTTCTCTCCGGTACCTCGATATCGAGGATGGCTCTAAGAGAGGTATAGGCGCAGATCTTGTCGTCCTGACCATAGGCGAAGACCATCGAACGGTCTAACCCGTAGTCTCTGGCCTTACCGGCCGGAACAGCTTCCAGTTCAGCTGAGAGGAAGTCATCCTCCTCCATGCCGTATTTCTTCTTCAAGATCTCCAGGATATTGGCCTTGACCAGATCCTTCATCTCCTTGTCTTTCGTCTTGAGCGGGATGGAGCCGACCAGGATGTTGAGGTCTTCTCCGTCGATCGCTTCAGCTGCCGTCTTCTTCATCTGAGTAGCTGCCAGATGGATCAGGATGTCGCTGACGCCGACGACCGGATCGTTTTCATCTTCGCCGATCACGACATCGACGACACTGCCGTCCTTCCTGGCCACGACGCCATGAAGCGCCAGAGGCTGCGTCACCCACTGATATTTCTTGATGCCGCCGTAGTAATGCGTATCGAGATAGGCCAGTCCGCTGCCGCCGTCCTCATATAACGGGACCTGCTTGATGTCTAAGCGCGGCGAATCGACGTGGGCTCCTAATATGTTGAGTCCTTCTTCCAGCGGTCTTTTTCCGATCACAAAGAGACACAGAGACTTCCCTCTGTTGTCGACATAGACCTTGTCACCCGCTTTGAGCTTCTCGACCTTCTCCAGCGGTCTGAATCCCTTTTCCTTTGCCAGAGCGATGGAATCCCTGACCTGTTCCCTCTCCGTCTTGGCGCCGGACAGGAAGGCCTCATAGTCCTTCGCAAAGTCCATGACCGGCTGTAATTTCTTACCGGTGTACTTCTCCCATACAGTTTTCATAAGATATCTCCTGTTCTAACGTGTCCATTATATAATAAAAAGTCCCTTTCGGGACTTCATATGCAATGGCGCTGACGACAGGATTTGAACCTGTGGTACCTTTCAGTACGCCACCTTTCCAAGATGGTGGAATAAGCCGCTCTCCCACGTCAGCAGTTTGGTGATGCAATATATATATTACATGAACAGAAACAACTTTTCAATCACAAATTGTGATGAAAAAGTGGCGCGCCCGGCAGGGATCGAACCTGCAACCCCTTGAATCGGAATCAAGTACTCTATCCATTGAGCTACGGGCGCATCTTATCGCTGGAGCCAAAGCCGCCGGTCCTCTTCTCCCCGACGTCTTCTTCCTCCGCGGTGAAATACTGCAGAAAGACACCCTGTACGAATCTGTCTCCCTTTTTCAGGAAGAGATCCTTATCCCCGTTATTGACCACCCCAGTAATGATATGTCCTTCATTATCGGCGCCATAGTAGTCGGAATCGATGATCCCTGTCGTATTGGCCAGGGAGAGACGATATTTGAAACCCAGAGAGGAGCGCGGATAGAGATGCAGGACATAGCCCTCTTCGATATAGACCCGGATACCTGTCGGGATCCTCACGAAGGAATGGGCCGGTACGAGAAGGTCGAACGGGATCGAAAAGTCATAGCCGGCAGAACCGGAGGTAGCCCTCTTCGGAAGGACGATATCCTCATATTTTCCCTCCAGATTCAGGAGTTCTCTGAGGTCTTTTCCGTACTGTTCCGGGGAAACTTTTTCGAACCTGGCAACTTTCACATAAAAATCATAGCACATTTACTTGCCAAAGGGAAACAAACATGTTAATATGAATGAGCACTAAAAATCAACTGTTGGTGCCGGAGTGAAGAAGTACTCAAGTGGTTGAAGAGGAGGCCCTGCTAAGGCCTTAGGTCGGAGTTTCCGGCGCGAGGGTTCAAATCCCTCCTTCTTCGCCAAGTCATGCAGATGTAGTTCAATGGTAGAACGCCACCTTGCCAAGGTGGACACGGGGGTTCAATTCCCCTCATCTGCTCCATTATGGTGCGTTGGTGTAGCGGTTAACATGCCTCCCTGTCACGGAGGAGATCACGGGTTCGATTCCCGTACGCACCGCCATGATTCCTATTCCCGCTGAAACATGCGGTTTTTTTGTACCCTTCTGACGAAGGGTTTTTGATTAAATAGCCTTTATCCATCACTGTTTTTGATAATTCTATCTAAATCATTCTTACTCACTTTCAATAGTTCTAAATCACTCTAAATCACTCTAAATCACTCTAAATGATCTTCTATGGTAGTTTGAATGGTGTCTATAAACAAATCAGCAATGCGGTTCCCGTTAAACTCGCAGGGCAAATTGCCGAAGACATCAAAGACGCTCTTGCCGAATACGAAGAAAAGAACGGGCTGTCAGAAAAAGAAGCGGTCTGCGCTTCTTTTCGGTTTTGATGTTTCCTGTCAGCGGATATGCGGACTGTGAAATCC